>NZ_JAWQUO010000035.1:0-50621 GCF_033446605.1 Iodobacter sp. CM08
CAATCGGATCCGTCGCCATTCGCGTCTGAACGACGAGGCACCAGCGGTATTTGCTAAGCAGTTTGAGCTAGAAAATTAGAAATAAACCCAAAGCGTGGTGTCCGTGATTGACGCAGCCCTCATACTGTGATAAATTGATTATGGCATACAGCAATAAGTTCCAACGAAGCTTGGCCACAGTTGTAGGAAACTGCCGGAACCATAGAGTAGTTACCAAGTCAGTCGAAAACGACGCCACCGACAATCCAGATGATGCCACCATGATCGTGACTCATATTTAGTGGCTCGCGAACCTTAGGAAGGTTGCTGAATATGGGCACCAAAGCCTAAGACAAAACGCATCAAAAAAATATTTAAAAAGTCTGTTTTGATCAGCAAACAGGCTCTATTGCTTCCTCAATTAGTCTTAATTAAATCAGCCCCATTTATTGGGGCTGATTTAAGTTACTCTGCCGTAACTGAATAAGTCTTAAACCGGATCACCTCCACCCCCAGCCAATCATTCAGCTCCTTCATCCGTTCTTGCAATGGCTCAATCTCGTTATACGCAAACACAGTCGCAGCCTTCTCTACGTCACCCAAACCGCAGGTGTTGTTGGGGGTGATGCCCATCAGTTGAGCTGGCACACGGCGGGCGCTCAGTTGGTCGTCCCTTGTTACGTTCTTGATATTCCAGAAGTCATCCTTCGCCTCCACTTCCCAGATCGGCAAGATCTGCATGCCGTCTTTCTTGCCGTCAGGCGCATACACCATCAGATTTTTGAAATTGCCAGGGCCTTCGCTGCCTTATAAATCGGTGCGCGCAAATCATTGAGTATCGCTTTTGTCTCATTCCTGCTGAAATCACCCACTGCTTATTTTAAGAAAACAGCGAATCAATACCTTAATTAAGAGGTGAAAACGCTCCCTACACTCCCTCTAAAAGCCGTATTAATGCTTCCCCCTACAGCACTTACCTTACAAATACTTATTTTGTTCATAATTACACCATACAAACACTGAAAACCTATCGCGGGAAATACAAAGCTTCATGTAATATATATTTCGTCTTGTAAGTCATTGGTTTTTATGACATTTGATCTATTCGTCTGATTCTCTCTGCAGCTTTTAATCAGCATCAGCGCCTTACATCTCTTCAGCTAGGTTGACGGCACAGCATGAGGCAAACAGCAGTTACCGCAACGCGTAACAGCTAGTAAAGGCATCAATAAGACCTAGCCCACCCATCGGCTGGCGCAAGCTGGGGCTAGTCATTTATTCCGCGTATTGGGCAAGCGGTGCTGATCGACTTTATCTAAGGCGATATCGACCGCCCCATTCTTACTGCTGAGCCATATAACAGCAGCCATCCAGTAGCAACCTTTGGTGCCGCAGGGGATGAGCGAACGCTCTCTTCTCACCATGTACCCCCTGCTGCCTCGAATCTAGTAAACAAATGGAGGTTTACAGCCAAAGCACTTGATTTTCTTTTAATCACAAGGAGTACGATATGATGAGATTTTATAAAGGATTTGCCATTGCTGCAGGGCTCATTCCATTATTGTCCGGCTGCGTAACCGAGGAGGCCCGCCCTTCTGATGCGGCGACTGCGGTGACTACGGTGGCTGAAGCTAGTTTCAAGCAAGCCGCAAGCTCCATCATCAAAACCGATTTCGAAATATTCAAGCAATGCACCGATAGCTGCATGCTCTCCCCTCCGGAACCCGGCAAGTTCATCAGCACCTCGCTACCGCTGCAAATCACCCCATCGCCGGATGAGGGCGTTTTATATTACTCAATGTTTGTGCAAGACCGCTTAGCCTCCGCAGCCAATAATAGCGCCACCATCAAAATTGACGACTTTGCCAAAATCCGCATCAACAATGGCTACGACACAAACTCCGCGCCAGGCAGTTTAACCATCGAATTAGCCACGCCCGATGGCCAGGTCAAAAAATTCACTCATAAACGCCGCACCGAATGGTTTACCCTGAATTGGGCGGTGCCGATAGGCAAAGACGCACCCACCAGCATCAAGCTATTTATCATGGACATCGACAGCAATAAAAAAATTGTCGATCACTCACCGCTGTACAGCGTGGACTTGAACGATGCCGCCCTAGCGCGCTGGCCTGCCCAAGCCAAGCTGGCGTTCAGCTCCGCCAATGCCATGAACGACATTATCTTGTCTTGGCCGGGCGTAGGCTATGCCGCCGCGCCGATGCAGCACAACCGGCAAAAGCGCTGGAGCGAATGGCATAGCGGCGCCGTGCTGTGCTGGCTGGATCCGCTAGCCGCCATCTACAACCAAGTCACCCAAAACCGCTGCAATCTGAGCCCTTGGGAAGGCTTGCAGTATAAGGTGGTGGCTGGCAAGCCGCAGATCAATGAATTCAAGCCGATAGCCAAAGCGCCGATCCAGCACCGAGTGCACTTCAGCAAGGAAAACGCACTCGGCGCACTGTCCGCACACCGTGTCTGCGGCATCCCGCTGGAATCGCTAGCCCGCAGCCGCCAGCCTAGGGGCTGGGAAGAGTTCTCTGCCTGCGGCTTCCAAGTTGAAAACATCGTCGCTCTGTATATCGCCACTCGGCTGTCTTTCGACCGCTTCCGTTTGGTTGTCGAGGATTTGATCCACTCCCGCCCAGTCAGCGGTGCTGAAAACCCAGAGGCACTGGAGCAATTGGGAAGCGCAGTGCGCGAAACGCCAGAACTGGCCCGCGAAGGGCTGGCCGAGGCAGAAACTCGTTTGAACGCCTACCGTAGCAATCATCCGGGCAGCAGCGCCGATGACGCGCAAAGAGCGGATGTGCTGTCCTTGACTTGCCCTGCCGATAGCGCGCCTTGCAACGCGCCCGATGCCACCGGTGCACACGTCAACCGTGAATACCACCCCGGCACAGACTATTTTGCACCGGGCGAGCCAGTGGAATTCCTAGCCAACGGCACCACCCGTAACTGGAACCAAGAGCGCCTGCTGGCCACCCATCAGCGCCTACTGGATATGGGCTATGTCTTTGCGGGCTATCACGGCGGTTCGCGCATTGCCGCCAGAAGCATCGTGACCGGCGGCATCACGCACCGGGAGCAGCAGCTACCGGGGATCTGGCAAGGCCTCTACATCGCCGGCGATCCGGAAGTCGCCTACGGCTATGCCATAGATAGCGATCCTCCCTCAGGAAGCAGGGGCCTCATGATGCGCGTCTATGTGCCCGGAACCGCCGCCTCCCAGTTGTTCCGTACCAACCAGCCACTGGACAACGAAGCCGCAGCGCTCAGGGAAATGAGCCGCTTACTCGGCCGAAATATTACGCTTGCCGATACCTTAGGATATGAATCCATCACTGGGCCGCAAGCGCTAGGCGATCCGGATGAAACCGTCTTAGGTTGGGATATGGCGGTGCATGCGGTGGCGATTCCGTCCATGATCCAGGGCAGCAACAGCATGTCAAAAATCAACGTGCCGGACTATGAGAAAAAGATCAGCACGCTGCCCAACTACGTCACCAATGACAAGACTGAGCTAAAATAGCGAGGATGGCTCGCTCACGCTACAAAAGAAATAATGACCAGTAAGTACTAAACCACGGCGCACGGTTTTTCATGGTGAAAGGCTGTGCGCTCTGTGGCTTAACAGGGTACGTCTATTACATGCCGCTCGCCAAAAACCGGCGCTGCACCGCAACAAAGTCATCTAAATGTGAAGCAAATGGCACGTGCGCTGCACCAGAGTGAACCACCAGCTCGGCATGCGGCAGGGTTTGCGCCAGCCACTCAGCCGCGCCCAGCGGGGTAAGCGTGTCGCGGTTGCCAAACTGCAGTAATACAGGGCAGCTGAGCGTGGCCATTTGCCCGCGCAGATCGGTATCGCGCAAAATCGCCAGCCCCTGCTGCAAGGCGGCAAGGCTAGGCTCGCCGTGTAAGAATAATTCCTGACTCAATGTTTTAGCCAGTGCCCTTGCCGCCTCTCCCCCTTGCACTTGTAAACTAATAAAGCGCTTTAAAGTGCCTTGCCAATCTGCGGCTAGGCTGGCGGCAAATTGGCTCATGGTGGATGCGGCCATCGCAGGCTGCCAATCATCCCGCTGCATAAAACATGGCGTTGAGGCGATCAAGCTAAGCGAGCGGATTTTATCTGGCTGCGCCAAAGCCCAGCGGCTAGCTACCGCGCCGCCTAAAGACCAACCCACCACTTGCACCGGCCGAGGGAAAACGGCATCTAGCGCCGCCACCATCTGCTCCAGCGATAAAGGCTGATCGCTATGGCTTTTGCCGTGGCCGGGTAAATCGACCAAATGTAGGCAAAAATCATCGCTCAGAGCCGCCGCCACGCTACGCCAAACCGTGCTATTCATGGCCCAACCATGCAGCAAAACCACATCCGGCCCACGGCCGATTGATTCAATATGTAAAGAACTCATTGATTTCCAGATACTTCTAAAAAAATTCTGTAGGGTGGGCACCTGTGCCCACGCGTATCGCCAGCATGCCCGCGCAAGCTGCCCATGCCAGCTGCTTTGCATAGGCACAGCTTCCCTCACTCCACCAGCAATTCTTGCAAATGCCTAATCAACGCTGCGATATCCTCAGCCGAATGCGCGGCCGAAAGGGTGATGCGTAAACGGGGTGTGGGCACGGTAGGCGGACGGATTGCGCCAACCCAAATGCCACGCTCAAACAGCGCTTTGGCGATGCGCAGCGCGGTTTGGTTATCTGGCAGCAGCACAATCTGGATGGCGGTAGAGGAATCGAGCAGATCGCCGTGCGTTTTTAAACCGGCTCTGAAAGTAGCGATATGCGCGGCCAAGCGCTCACGCCGCCAGCTTTCCAACTCGATTAATTCCAAGCTTTTAAGCATGGCGCAAGATAAAAGCGGCGGCATGGCGGTGGTATAAACATAACTATGTGCAGTGTTTAGCAACCAATCGCACAAGACTTGCTCACCCGCAACAAAGGCACCCGCTACACCCGCTGCCTTGCCTAAAGTGGCCATATAAATAATGCGTGGGGATGCCACGCCAAATTCGGCCAAGCTGCCGCGCCCCTGCCCCAGCACGCCAAAGCCGTGTGCGTCGTCCAAAAACAGCCAAGCATCGTATTGCTCGGCCAGTGCTAGCAAGGCCTTAATCGGCGCAATATCGCCATCCATACTGAACACGGCGTCGGCCACAATTAGCTTACGTGGCGCAGTACTCGCTGCTAGCAAGCGCTCCAGTGCAGCCAAATCCTGATGTGGGTAGCGCTTAAAATCTGCCTTGGAAAGCGCCACGGCATCGTTTAAAGAGGCGTGGTTCAGTTTATCGGCAAACACCGCATCACCGCGCCCAACCATTGCGGTAATCACCGCCAAATTAGCCATATAGCCAGTAGAAAATCCCAGCGCTGCGGGCATGCCGACAAAAGCGGCCAAGCGATCTTCCAGCGCCTGATGCGGGCCAAAATGCCCAGCCAGTAAATGCGCAGCACCACTGCCCACTCCCCATTCTGCCGCACCTTGTTGGGCGGCGTTTACCAGCTCGGGGTGATTGGCAAGGCCTAGATAATCGTTGCTGCAGAAATTAATCAGCTCGCGCCCTGCAATCACCACATGCGCGCCCTGCGGGCTATCAATCTGGCGGCGGGAGCGCAGCAAGCCTGCTTGCTCACGCTCGGCAAGCTTGGTGGCAAACTGGGAAAATGGCATGGGAGGTCCAGCAGGGGAAAACCTCAATTCTAACATTAGCGCCAGCAGCAAAGACCGGCTCAGGCTAAGCCGCAGGGATAAATGTCGTTAAAGAGGTGGCCTACTCGATACTTAAAGTTTTTACTTGCCACGCAGATCGCTCGTAATAAGGTTTAGTTTGCAGCTCTGGCTTGCTGTCGTAAGGGTAAACAATAAACAGTGGGCCTTTGGTTCGTGCGGGAATAGCCTGGCCATTCATTTTATGCGCCAGCAGCATATTAAATTGATTCACATCGTCAAAAGGAATCTCGGTTTTATAATCATTCAGCGCAACGGCTTTAATTTGCTGGCCGCTGGCTTTGGCTGCCCGTAATACATCGCGCAATAAGGGGCCGGTAAATTTAATGGGTAGCGCATCCCAAGGGGTTTTAGTACTGAAACTTTGCTGCGGCAGTTTTTCCAGCATCGCCAGATCAAACACCGCCGCCGTGGCCGTGTTTTTTTCGCCGACTTTGCCATTAATAGTCAAAATAATCTTGCCACTGGCTGGCTCCAGCGCTGCAGCAGGTAGAGATAAAAGCATCATCATTAGTAAGCGAAATACATTCATGGATTGGCCTTTTTTTAGCCAGTTTTAAACCTAAAATTGCCCTATACCAGTGCTGCAGCGGCTAAATCACTACAGGCAGGGGCGGGTAATAGTTTTTCGATTGCAGCAACATCCACCTCATCGATCTGATCTTGCTGCATAAATTTTTCTGCAAACACCAGCCACAGCTTACTGTGCAAGAAATATCGAAACAGCTCTGCATCTATATGCTGATCTTTGGCCATAAAAGCCATAATCCGCAGCGATTCGGTCAGTGTTTTGGGCGATTTATATGGGCGATCAGCGGCGGTTAGTGCTTCAAATACATCGGCCAACGCCATTACTCGGTCAGCGGTACTCAGCTTATCGGCAGATAAACGCCGTGGGTAACCTTTGCCGTCCAGTTTTTCATGATGTGTTGCTGCGATATCCGGCACTCTTGCCAGCTGAGCAGGCCAAGGCAGGCCACGCAGCATAATCAGCGTTTGCACAATATGATCGTTAATTTTAAAGCGGTCTTCTTCCGTTAATGTGCCACGCCGAATAGATAGGTTGTAGAGCTCGCCCATATTTTGCGCATGCAAGGGCAAATCCATATCAAAGCCATGATGATTATTTGGATCATTTTTTTCTACCGCAGGCTTACGCTCCCCCCAAGGCACAATATGGTCGCCACGGTCTGCCAGCAGCTGCTCCGCCACAGGCAGCCTTTCAGGAACATATTCACCTAGCCTGCGGTTTTCGTCAGCAGATAGGCCAAGTTGTTTATCAAAATTGCGCAGCCATGTTTGCCCGCCAATTTGCTTTAGGCGCTCTATATCTGCATCGGCCATAAACTCGCCGCCCACATTGCAGCGGGCAACAAAAATAAAATCATCTTGTAAGGCTTGCTGGCGTTGTTTTAGCGCCGCCATTGATGTGCTTTCATCTGCACCAAAAATCACCGCCCGCCAGTGATCCAGCTCGGCATCGCGCCACATCACTTCAAAGCGCATCCGCACTTCATGGATACGGTTGTAAATGATTTCTAGCTTGGTGGCTTTATCAATAATATGCTCTGGGCTGATAACCTTACCGCAATCATGTAACCACGCCCCAAGGTGAAACTCATAGCGCTGATCTTCCGTCATTTTAAAGCTAGCATAAGGCCCGCTTTCTTCTTGCCCCATTTGATCGACCAGCATGCCGGCTAGCTCCGGTACACGCTCGCAATGGCCACCGGTATAGGGGCTTTTTGCATCGATAGCATCGGCCATCAGCCGGATAACGGCATCCAGTAGTTTTTTCTGCGCATCAATCAGCTGACGCGTTTCTATTGATACGGCCAACATGCCTGATAGCTTATGCACAAACTCCATAAACGAGCTATCGGCATGCCTGATATCGTCCTGATACTGCAAAATAAGCAAGCCTTCTGGCTGCCCGCTGCGGCCACGCAGCTCAATCTGCATCTCAAGCATTCCTTCTGCCACTTGATGAATCACCGGCGGGCCCTGCTGCCGGTCGATATACACAAAGCCCGTATCCGTATGGCCCAATAATGGGCCCACGGCCACGGCCCGCTCCATTTGGGCATGACTGTGATTCAGTAAATAAACGACTCCCGCCTGGCAGCGCGTTGCCTTCACCAACTGCTTAAGCACATTGTCCAGCATGCGCTCCACCTTAGGCTCAGTGGCCATGTCCTGACTAATCTGCAGAAAAGTCTGAATAGTTTGGCTCATATCACTGAGCACGCCAGATAAGTCATTCACCTCTTGCACCATGGTGTGCTTACGCAAACTCTGGCTGAAATCAAAACACTGCATCCGCTGCGCCTGCAATGTAAGCTGATCCATGCTCTTGCCGATTTTTGCCCCTGCCAACCAGCCCAAGGGCATCAGCAATAAGGCGAGCAGCATCACCGCTACAATCAAATGCAGCAGTTTGCCGCGCAGCTCACCCAGTAGATCGTTGCTGGGCAAGGCCACCAGTAAGCGCATTCCTTCTGACTGCCATACTTCAAAAGGTAAAACCGTCCCCAGCCACTCCTCACCGTTTACTTCATAAGTGACCACCTTGCCTTTAGCTGGGGCCAAGGTATTCAGGCGGCTGAGGCTGGCAACGCCCAAACCAGCTACTGTGCTAAATTCAACCTTATCAGCGCCTTTAATCAGGACTTTTTTCATATCAGGATAGGCCAGCACTCTGCCTTGCCCATTCACAAGGGCCAGCTGAGTATTGGGGGATATTTTTAGCCCATCAAGACTGCTCGCAAGATCATCCAGCACCATATCAACACCAAAAATGGCTTTACCATTCTGGCTGCTTTGGCTTAGCGTGACGCCAATTTGCTGGCTAGAAAAGAAAATATAAGGCTCAGATAATACCGAGGCCGAGGTGCGGCCCGATGCCTGATACCAAGGCCGAGTGCGGGGATCATAGCGATACTCTGGCACGCTTCTGCGCTCGAGTAAGTCATAGCTCGCATCAAAAAACAGGTACTCGCTTTTTAACTGCCAGCTAGGCAAAACCTGCACCGATTGCACCAAGAAATTAGCCATGGGTGGTGCTTTAAACTTGCTACGGATATCTGCGCGATCCAATGGGCGCACCAGCATAAAGGAGCCATCGCTGTAACCCACAAAAACGGAAGAGATCAGCTCATTTGCGCTCAGTACTTCGGCCAGCGCAGTCAGCCGCAGCAAGCGCTCTTCTAACGTAGAGGCATTGGCGATCGGATCATCCACCAGCATGCGCAGCGTAGCTTGAGCAGGCTCTAACATACGCCGTGATTTTTCAGTAATCAGCTGGCCCGCATCCTTAGCCGTTCTAGACGCGGTATCCAGCAGGGTAGTACGCGCCCCGCTCCAACCTATGCCAATGACCACCACGGCCAACACCAACATGCACAAGACCACCACCGTTGCGATGGATAACTTCATTGTCCAGCCGGTGATACGTTTGTTATTAGCCGGTGCAAAAGCAAGCCCGTCGCTCATGATGAACTTCCCTTTGAATGGATGGCGGCAAAAGCAGAGCAAGGCCAATCAGCATAATCAGGCCTAAAAAAAACCACTATTTTGTCAAAAACAATGGTTTTTTGAGCAGGGATGACAGCGAGTCCAGCCATCATTTTTGAATTTATTAGTAAGTATTAAGAAATATTTTTGATTTAATACTAGTTTAATACTTACTAAAAACAAATAATAAGCCAATAATTAATGTAATCTTAATATAGCCGTCAGCGGTGCAGCCCCCATTAGGGAGCTGCTCAGCAATTACGCTGTTTAAAAAATTGATAATGCTGATAAGGCTCACTAGCCAAATAAATAGCGGCAGATTGGGCGGGGATATTTAATGCAACGCTGCCTGCTTGCACTCGGCAGGCTGACGCCGCACCCAGCGCATCCAGCAGTGGCACGCCGTCATACCAGTGCGAGTAAGGAATGAGTAGCTTGGTATTCAGCGGCTGATTGGCTAAATTGACGATCACTAAAGCCGCCTCACCAGGAGTTTCGGTATAGCGTAAAAAGATCAGCGCATTGCCAGCTAAGCGATCGCCCAATACCAATACATCGCCATATTGCAACGCCGCATTACTTTGGCGGATGCGGATTAAATCTTGCATAAACTGCCGCTGTTGATGGTTCCAATCCGCCTGATTCCAGCGCATAGGGCGGCGGCAATCAGGATCTGCTCCGCCTTGCATACCGATTTCTTCACCGTAATAAACCAGCGGGATACCGGGTAAGGTAAATTGCATAATCAGCGCCAGCTGGGCTTTTTCTATACTGCCCACCGTGGTCAGCAGCCGTGGCGTATCGTGGCTAGAAAGCATATTCCACGAGCAGAGTAAACCGCTTAAACCATAGCCTTCCCTTGCATCTTTAATTGCATGATTCATTTGTAGCGCATCTATTTCACCCGCCAACCATGCTAGCGTGGCAGTGCGATACCAGTAATTCATCATGCCTTTAAAACCGCCACTGGCCTGAAACCAGCTGCCCGAAAAGCCATTTAACTCGCCAAGTAGACCGGCATTAGGGAAGCGCTGCCCCACCACTTCGGCCATTTCCTGCGCCACGCTGATCCCCACATCCTGCGCCACATCAAAGCGCCAGTTATCCACGCCTTGCGCCAGCCAGTGCTGCACTAGGCTGGCGGGTGTGCGGTATAAAACATCGCGCACTTCTGGGTTGGCTAAATTCAGCTCGGGCATCATGCCGTAATCTTGCCAACATAGATAAGCGCCATCTTCTGCAAAAGTAAACCAGTCGCGTTTTGTAGCATCCCCTGCTTGCGCGGCTAAAAACCAAGGGTGGCGATCAGAAACATGATTCAACACGGCATCTAGTGTCAGGCTCATGCCTTTATTGTGTAATGCAGTAATCAGCCGCTGCAAGGCAGGCTCGCCACCAAACATGGAATCGATGCTAAAAAAATCCACCGCATCGTATTTATGATTACTGGGTGCAGTAAACACTGGCGTTAAATAAACACCCGTTACGCCTAGATCAAGCAGGTAATCCAGCTTCTCTGCAATGCCATCCAAATCACCGCCAAAAAACTGCATGCCCCAAGGCTGGTTCATCGTGGAATCATCCCAATCCCGCTTGGTAATATCCGGCTGGGCATAGGCCGCTTGCGCTAATTTAGCCGCGCTACTCAGCCCACCTCCAATGGCGAAACGCTCAGGGAAAATCTGATAAATAATCTGGCTGGCCATTTGCTTGGTGGCGGCATCTAGGGTGTTTTTCATGGTTTACTCGAGCAGGAATGAGAAAGCTTGACTTAAGTCTAGTAAAGAAACTGCTTGCTATCCCCCTAAGCGTGCTTTTAATTATTAGCAGATGTTACGCAGCAGCCATTGAGCCGCTTACTCCTCGTATCGCCGCTTCAAGGGAAGGGTAAAGGCCCCGTACAAATAGCGTGGTCAATCGGTTTTTTCGCTGTTTGCTCATGAAAAAATAATTTAGTTAGTGCGTAGGGGGTTGCACCCCCCTCTAGGAGAGGCATATTTATCCGTATTCAAGAGCCACCCAAAGGATCGCTACCCTGATGTGTGTGATTTTTATACCTTTGCTGAGCCGTGCCTTGTTAGCGTCATGCCCTGATATAAATTGCATTTGCTTACGCATTACTTATTGGTTTTAAATAATAATGATTCTTGTTATCTTTATGTTGTATAGGTATGATTTGCCGCTTTCTGCTTTGGGCTGTCTCTCTGTGTTTGAGCGCTATTACCACGATTTGCATAATCTCATTTCACGCTCCATTGGCTGCCGCGATAAGGCACAAGATGTGGTGCAAGAGGCCTATGCGCGCGTATTAGCCAGCCCCCATGCCACTGCAACAGCAGGTGTGGGCGCTTTGCTCTACACCACGGCTAAAAATATAGTGATTGATCAATATCGACAAAATAACGCCCGCCAATACGATGATATCGAACGGATGGAGCTGATGGCCTCCTCGGCAGACGAGCCAGAGCGGCGCGTAGCTGGGCGGCAATCGATGCAGCAGCTGATTCAATTAATTGAAACACTTTCACCACGCTGTAAAGAAGCATTTGTTTTGTATAAGCTTGATGGCTTAAGCCATGCAGAGATCGCCGCAAAAATGGGGATTTCGATCAATATGGTAGAAAAACACATCATCAATGGCATGATCATTTGCAAAAGAGGCTTGGCGGAGCGAGGTGCGCAATGAGCGAGAGCATCGATTTTTTGGCAGCACAATGGCTATTAAGACAAGAGCAAGGGCTAGATTCAGAGGAACAAGCCGCATTACAGCAATGGATTCACGCCGATGCCAAGCACCACCAAGCCTGGCGCGAGATGACCAGTATCAATGTGCTTATCAGCCAGCTCCCTAGCGCCCAGATTACTGCACTACAGCGCCAAGTGCATGCAGGGCTAAAGCCTAAGCAAAGTCTATGGCAGGTATGCTGGCAAGCCTGTAGCAAGGTAATGCCGCAGATGGCGGTTGCATCCTGTGCCATGCTCATGCTGGTGTGTAGCCTGCTGTGGTTTGAGCGGCAGCAGCCCCGCTTTTCGCAAACCTTTACCACCGCCAAAGGGGAATTCAGCCGCCAAACGCTGCCCGATGGCAGCACAGTAGAGCTAGATACCGCCAGCCAGATCCAAGTCTCCCTCTATGGCTCGCGCCGAGAAGTGCAGCTACTGCGTGGGCAAGCCATGTTTCACGTCAGCAAAGACACCGACAAACCCTTTCATGTGCTAACAGGAAAGGCCAGAGTTACCGTGCTAGGCACACAATTTGCAGTGCGAAATATCAATCAGCAAGTCAGCGTAGCCGTGCAAGAAGGTAAGGTAAAAGTAGCCGCATTTAAGCAACAGGCCGAATATGACAGCCGCCCTGTTTCGCAAGCTACGCTGCTAGCGGGTGATGCCATTGTGCTGGCTGCGGGTGAGCTATCGCCGATCAAGAGTGTGACCCCTGCATCGGTAGGCTGCTGGAGAAGTGGCCGGCTCACTTTTGACAACACCCCGCTTAAAGATGCCTTAGCCGAGTTTGAACGCTACATGCCAAGCAACTTACAACTCACCGATCCCAAACTGGGCGAGCTGCGCATTAGCGGCAGCTTTGAAGTGAGCAAACTTAAGCAATTCACCGCCGCCCTGCCACAAGTTTTACCCGTGCGCATTGCCGATGGAAAAATAATGTCGCGGTAAATAGAGCTGCACCCCTGATAAACAATGAATCTTCTTTCCTCATCTAAGGAGCACGCAGCAATACGCTGCTAGTGCTGGCTAGCCGCGTATTGCAAGCTGCATAAGGCCCAAGCAACTAACTGCCTTACCACACCCTGTCTAAATAAAATTTAGCAATATAAAATATTGACGCAGCCATATCAGGGTTTGATCGTTTCATTCGTTTTTAATTGGGAATGATTCTTAAAATCATTACTAATGGAGAGTGAAACCAATGAAATCATCAAACCGCCGCACGGCAATCCGACCTTTGATTCTGGCGCTTAGCCTTGCATTTGCTACCCCGCTGGCTAGCTACGCCGCCCCAGCAGCTACCACCGAATTTAATATCAGCACCCAACCGCTAAGCCGTGCACTGGGTGAGCTAGCGCGCCAAGCAGGCATGGTATTACTGGTGGATGCCAAGCTAACTGAAGGCCGCCAAAGCCCAGCTCTAAAAGGCACATATAGCCTGCGTGATGCGCTGCGCCAGTTACTCAGCGGCAGCGGCTTACGCGCCGAAGTCACCAGTGATGGCACCATTGTTTTAAAGCCTGAGCCCGCAGCAGCGGGCAATGTGGTAGGCATTGGCGCGGTGCGCGTGAGCGGTGCAGGGGCGCTGTTTGCTGATGATGATTCCATTGAAGCCAGCGATCGCCCCTATGTAAAAGCAGGCTCGTCGGCGCATATTAGCCGAGAAAACATCGACCGATTCCGCGGAACATCGCCAGCAGATATTTTAAAAGGCACGCCGGGTGTGGTGGTGGGCGATGCACGCAATAGCGGTGCAATCGATGTCAACATCCGTGGCATGCAAGGCCAAGGCCGAGTGCCAGTACTGATTGATGGCAGCCTGCAAGCCTCTACCATTTACCGAGGGTACGCAGGCATTGCCGATCGCAGCTATATCGATCCAGAAATGATCAGCGAAATCAATATCAATAAAGGCCCCAGCCTTGGCGCAGAAGGCGCGGGCGCGATTGGTGGCTTGGTGAGCATGAGCACGCTCAAACCGCAGGATATTTTAAAACCGGGTGAGCGCAGCGGTGTCAGAGTGCGCGCTGGCTTACAAAGCAATAGCATGGAATCGCGCCAGCGGTATGAAGCCACTCCGCGCAACGAGCGCAATAGCATTTTAGACCCGCGTGATGGTTTTCTTAGCCTAGCTTACGCCACACGCCAAGATGATTATGATCTGGTTGCAGCCATCAGTCATCGCCAGAGCGGTAATTATTTCTCAGGAAAAAACGGCTACAACAGCTATCAGGAAATAGACGAAGACGGCAGTGATAACGGTATTACTAAGCTTTATCATGCTGGTGACGAAGTCTTTAATACTTTTAACACCACAGATTCGGCCTTGCTAAAAGGCACTTATCGCTTCAGTAACAATCAAGAGCTGGAACTGGGCTACCGCTACTTCAAAAGCGCTTACGGTGAAATTATGCCCTCGCAAATCTGGCGTAATTCATCCAATACTTTGCATGATTTTAAGCCTAGTGAAGTCAGCACCGAAGCCTTAACGGCACGCTATAAATACGCTCCTGCGGATAATCCACTGCTCAACTTTAAAGCGAGCCTGTGGTAGACCGATATGCAAAGTGCAGCCCGTAACGGCGATGTATTCAGTAACCCACTGGAAGGTAAACCCCACCCAGGCGATGGCGATTGCGAAGCCTGCGTAGACGTTGTTTATCTGGCCAAAAACCAAGCACAGCGCTATGGCGCTGATTTAAGCAATACCTCACGTTTTGACAGCGCCTACGGGGCCTTTAGCTTGAACTATGGCTTTTCACTGCAAAAAGAAGATATCGCCCCAGCAGACAGCGTAAAACGCGGTCAAGATGATGTAGACCATAACCGCAATCTGCGTAGCGGCACGCGCAATGAAGAAAGCGCTTTCCTTAATATGCAATGGCAGCCCACCAACTGGCTTACCCTAGAAGCGGGTGGCCGCTATTTGCACTACCGTAGCCAAGATCGCAATGTCATCTCCACCCAGCTGATAGAGCCGCTAGGCTGGAAGCGTATCTATTTATATGACGACCAAAGTAACCAGATCGGCACGGTGCTCTGGCATCAGGATCAAAATGGCCAGTTTAGCGACGCGACTAATCCGCTTAAAGCCAGCAAGATTGTGCTAGAACACGACAAAGATGAAGATCCGGTAGAAATCAACACCAGCCAAGTCAGCGACTCCTCCGTTAATGATATGGTTTATTTCGACGATATCCCTGGTGCATTCAGCCGCAGCGCACCTATCGAGCGTGATGGCAGTGGTTTTGCGCCTGCTTTTGGCCTGACCTTTAAACTGAGCGACAACATCAGTAGCTATCTGCGCTACACCGAAGGCCTGCGTATGCCTAGCCTTTATGAATCTACCGTTGGCTTCTCGGCTACCTTCTCTTCGCCACTCGAGCCTGAGCACAGCAAAAACTGGGAAACTGGGATTAGCTTTATTAAAGACGGCGTATTTACCGCAGAAGACAAGCTGCGCCTGAAAGTGGCTTACTTTAATAACACCACCGATCACTACATTACCCGCATCAAGATTTCTGGCAAAAAAGCATGGGAACAGAACTTCTCTATGGCGAATATCGACAGCTATAGCGTTTCTGGCTTTGAGCTGCAATCGTCTTACGATAGAGGTGATTTCTTCGGTGAATTAGCCGTAACACTGAATCACAAGGCGATGGTTTGCGATACAAAAATGGCGAGCTATTTACGTAGTAAGTCTGAGTACACCCCTAGGCTCAAAGACACACCCGATTGTTCGCCCGTTGGTTTTACCACATCTTATGTAAGTAATATGATCCCACCCCAAATCAGCGCTAACGCTACCTTTGGTGCTCGCTTAATGGATCAAAAACTCACTATGGGTCTGCGAGCCAGCTATGTTAGCGGCCCATTAAACACCCAAGAGAAAGATGCACCTTGGCAAGATTACAGCGGCACCGCCGTGCAAATCAAAACCCTGCCTTACAGCTTGGTTGACCTGTTTGCCAGCTACAAAATCAACGCCGATACCCGTGTGGATATGACCATCGACAACGCCACCGATCGCTACTACCTCGATCCGCTCTCGCTCAGCCTTATGCCAGGGCCGGGGCGCACCGTGCGTCTTTCAATGGGGCTGAAATTTTAAACCCTTCATTAGCTAGAGCCTAGGGCCTGTTCATCACACTTTAAGCATGGGTTGGGTGGGCAGGTTTTTCCTGATTATGCCGCTTGCTCATTTTTTGTCGTTTACCTGAGATGATCGACATAAAGGGCAAATGTGGCTTTGTTTGAGCAAGAGGCATAATCAGGCGTTTTTTTGCCCACGCGCCGTGCATCAGCCAATGATCGTTCTTGCCTAGACGCGCTCACCCTTAGCCTGATGCCAGCGCCAAGGCGCACCATGCGCTGGTCTTTTGAGGCCAAATTTTGCCCCGCTAAAGTTGCATAAGGCCGTGTGCGATGGGTTTTGTCGCTAAGCAAAAACTTGGGCTGCACCGTTGCACACACCCTAGCCATTGAGCCAGCCAAGCCCTTTTTAAAAATATTTACCCGCAGACGTCAGGGTAAATGCGATTCATTCGTTTTTATTTGTGAATGATTCTTAAAATCATCACAAGAGAGAGTAAAACCAATGAAATCATCCCGCCGCCACACGGCAATCCGACCTTTGATTCTGGCGCTTAGCCTTGCATTTGCTACCCCGCTGGCTAGCTACGCCGCCCCAGCAGCTACCACCGAATTTAATATCGGCACCCAACCGCTAAGCCGTGCACTGGGTGAGCTAGCACGCCAAGCGGGCATGGTATTACTGGTAGATGCCAAGTTAACTGAAGGCCGCCAAAGCCCCGCTCTAAAAGGCACATATAGCCTGCGTGATGCGCTGCGCCAGTTACTCAGCGGCAGCGGCTTACGTGCCGAAGTCACCAGTGATGGCACAATTGTTTTAAAGCCTGAGCCAGCAGCAACGGGCAATGTGGTGGGCATTGGCGCGGTGCGCGTGAGCGGTGCTGCGGCGCTGTTTGCTAGTGATGACGCCATTGAAGCCAGCGATCGCCCCTATGTAAAAGCAGGCTCGTCGGCGCATATTAGCCGCGAAAACATCGATCGATTCCGCGGCACCTCAGCCGCTGATATTTTTAAGGGCACGCCCGGCGTGGTGGTAGGCGAGGCAAGGAATAGCGGCGCAGTGGATGTGAATATCCGTGGTATGCAGGGCCAAGGCCGCGTGCCGGTGTTGATTGATGGCAGCTTACAAGCTTCAACTGTTTATCGTGGCTATGCAGGCATTGCCGATCGCAGCTATATCGATCCAGAGATGATCAGCGAAATCAATATCGCCAAAGGCCCAAACATGGGCGCAGAAGGCGCGGGCGCGATTGGTGGCTTGGTCAGCATGCAAACATTACGTCCTGAAGATATTTTAAAACCAGGTGAACGTAGCGGCTTTAGGCTCCATGCTGGCCTGCAAGATAATAGCAAAGAAGCACCAAGTGATTTTCAAACGAGCTCGCGTACTGAGCGCAATAATTTACTGGACCCGCGCAGCGGCTTCTTTAGCCTTGCCTACGCCACCAGACAAGATAATTTTGATCTGGTCGCCGCCATTAGCCATCGCAATATTGGTAACTACTTTGCAGGTAAAAACGGCTTTAACAGCTATCAAAAGATCGATGAAGAGGGTAAAGACAACGGGATCACTCAGTTTTATCACGCGGGTGATGAGGTGCTCAATACCTCGAACACCACCGATTCTGCCCTACTTAAAACCATCATCAATCTAAGCGACGATCAATCCTTAGAGCTAGGCTACCGCTATTTTAAGAGCGCTTATGGTGAAATCATGCCATCGCAAATCTGGCGCAATACCACCGGCGTGATTAAGCAATGGAAGCCCAGCGAAGTCAGCACCGATGCTTGGACCGCACGCTATAAATATCAGCCTGCAAACAACCCATTCATTAACCTAAAAGCCAATCTGTGGCACACCGATATGCAAAGTGCGGCTCGTAACGGTGATATCTTTCGCAACCCTCGCGAGGGCAAACCCACCAATTGGGATCATGAATGCGAGCAGTGCGTAGAGACACTCTACTTAGCTAAAAGCCAATCGCAGCGCTATGGTGCCGATTTAAGCAATACCTCAAACTTTGATAGCGCCTACGGAGCCTTTAGCCTGAACTATGGCTTTTCAGTGCAAAAAGAAGATATCGCCCCAGCAGACAGCGTAAAACGCGATCAAGAGGATGTGAACTATAACCGCAATCTCCGCAGTGGCACGCGCAATGAAGAAAGCGCTTTCCTTAATATGCAATGGCAGCCCACCAACTGGCTTACCTTAGAAGCCGGTGGCCGCTATTTGCACTATCGTAGCCAAGATCGCAATGTCATCGCCACCCAGCTGCTAGAGCCGCTAGGCTGGAAGCGTATCTATTTAAAAGATGACCAAGATAACCGGATCGGCACCGTACTCTGGCATCAGGATCAAACCGGCCAGTTTACCAACGCCACAGATCCACTAAAAGCCAACAAGATTGTTCTGGAGCACGACAAAGACCAAGATCCAGTAGAAATCAGCAGCAGCCAGATTCACGAAGCCATCGTTGATGATTATGTTTATCACAACCAGATCCCTGGTGCATTTAGCCGCACCGATCCAATCGAGCGTGATGGCAGCGGCTTTGCGCCTGCTTTTGGCCTGACCTTTAAACTGAGCGACCATATCAGCAGCTATCTGCGCTACACCGAAGGCATGCGCATGCCTAGCCTTTATGAATCTACCGTTGGATTTTCGGCCACCTACTCTTCACCGCTTGAGCCTGAGCACAGCAAAAACTGGGAAACTGGGATTAGCTTTATTAAAGACGGTGTATTTACCGCAGAAGACAAGCTACGCCTGAAAGTGGCTTACTTTAATAACACCACCGATCACTACATTACCCGCGTACAAATTAGCGGCAAATTGGCGACGGATCAAAATTTCTCTATGGCAAACATAGACAGCTATAGCGTTTCTGGCTTTGAGCTGCAATCGTCGTACGACCGTGGTGATTTTTTTGCTGAACTAGCCGCCACACTCAATCACAAAGCAATGATTTGTGATGCAAAAACGGCGAGCTATTTACACACTGAAGCCCAATTAGCATCAAATCCAAGCGCCATTCCAAATTGCTCGCCCATTGGTTTTACCTCGTCCTATGTAAGCAATATGATTCCACCTAAGATCAGTAGCAACGCTACATTTGGCGCGCGTTTACTCGATAAAAAACTAACTCTAGGCCTGCGAGCCAGCTATGTAAGTGGCCCCTTAAACACCGCAGATCCAGATGCATCTTGGCAGCATTCCAGCGGTACTGCCGTTCAAGTCAAAACCCTGCCTTACAGCTTGGTTGATCTGTTTGCCAGCTACAAAATCACCGACGATGCCCATATCGATATGACCATCGATAACGCCACTGATCGTTACTACCTAGACCCATTATCGCTCAGCCTGATGCCAGGGCCGGGGCGCACCGTGCGTCTTTCAATGGGGCTGAAATTTTAAGCCCTTCATCAGCTAGGGCCTGTTGCTCGCACTTTAAGCATTTGTTGGGTGGCCAAGATAAACCACCTTTGCCACCCTAGGGCGGGCTTAAGCCGCCCTATTCGCATTTTTTTAACCCATAAAGAAACTACTATGAATATGACTGTCGATTTCACCCGTACCCAACAGCTCAAAGCGCTGACCCACGATACGCATGATCAGCTGGATAAACGCATCATGGCGAACAAGCCTTTTGCAAGCGCAGACAACTACGCGCGCTTTTTAATTGCGCAGTATGGCTTTTTGCGTGATTGCGATCCGCTGTATGACAACCCAAACTTAGCCGCATTGTTCCCGGATTTGGCCGAGCGCCGCCGCTATGATCGTATCGCAACCGATATCGCCGATTTAGGCCGCCAGCTGCCCACGCACGATGTCTTAGCGCCAGTTGAGCACAAGCAAGATATTCCCACTGCTTTAGGCTGGATGTATGTGACTGAAGGCTCTAAACTCGGCGCAGCTATTTTATTAAAGATGGCTGGCTCATTGGGCTTTACCGAAGAATGCGGCGCACGCCATTTGGCAGGTGCACCAGAAGGCCGCGCTAGAAACTGGCGCGAATTTACCTCCGTTGTCGATAGCATGGCCTTTAGCGATGAAGAAGAAGCCCGCCTTGTAGCCGGAGCCAAAGCCGCCTTCACCCGCATGAATAATCATTTAGATCAGGTGTACTAATGCATCAACGTGGACTGCATGCGCCATTACGCTGGGCCTATACCGTGCTCGGCTGCATGATGGTTTTGCTAGGCATTATTGGTGCGTTTTTACCGGTGATGCCTACCACCGTTTTTTTACTGATGGCGCTGGCTTGCTTTAGTAAATCATCGCCTAAGTTTGAACAATGGCTGCTGCAACATCCACGCTTTGGCCCATCGCTTCAGTCATGGCGGCAGCATCGCGTGGTGCCCTTAAAAGCTAAACGCGCCGCCTGTCTTGGCATGCTGTTTGGGCTAGCAATCCTCTCCCTCACCCCCGCCCCGTGGTGGGTGGTGATGGGAGTGGGAATCACAGAGTTCATGGTGGCCATCTACCTGATCCGCCGCCCTTCTGTCATCCAAGAAAGCAGCAGCACAGCACAGCCAGTCATCCAACCCACGCCAGCGCATAAACCCGCCAAGCGGCTATGGAAATACTGCCTGAGCCTAAGCCTGCTACTGCATTTAGGCCTACTCGGCTATTTTTGCGCCAACTGGACTGCACCACACACCGTTACCGCACGTGAAAGTAAGCAATTTGAAGTCACCATGCTACAAAGCGCCGCCCCTGCCGTGCCATTAGAAGAAAAAGTAGCGCCTAAAGTGAGCCAAGCCGCAGCCAAACAAACCCCAAAAGCCGCCAAGCCCACGCCTAAAGCCGCTCCACAGCCCGTGGAAACCAAAATCACCCCAACAACGAGCGCTGAATCTAGCCTTAGTGCCAGTATCAGCAGCCAACCCAAAACCAGCCAGCAAAGTACCGAAACAGGCCCACTGAATAAATCCACCTCAGTTGCAGCCGCCCCAGCCGCAGCGCCTGCCTCCACCCAGCAAGCCAGTGGCGGCAGCAATAGCTGGGAAGGCAAAATACTCGCACGGCTAGAACGCTTTCGCCGCTACCCCACCACATCCCGCATGCGTGGCGATGAAGGTGTGGCTTACTTACGGCTAAAAATGAATCGCGAAGGGCAAGTTTTAGCGGCCAAGATAGAACGTAGCTCCGGCTTCCCCGCCCTAGACCGCGCCGCCCTAGAAGCCCTAGAGCGCGCCGCCCCCCTGCCCCGCATCCCAGCAGAACGCCCAGACGAAGCAGAATTACTTGTACCGTTTGAGTTTTTTATTAAGTAATAAAGCGGCGCAACCTACCGCGCCTAAGCAATAAATGACCTGATTATGTCTATTGCCCAAACTCATCATCAATCTAGTAGGGCGGGTGCAACCCAATCCTAGCAACTTAAGCAATCTGCCATTAGTAGGGCGGGTGAAACCCGCGAGTGATGTTGAATAAATACGCGGGTTTCACCCGCCCTACGATGCTTCAATGCGTGCAATAGATAGATCTACGTTGATCGCTTAAGATTTAACCAACATGTAGGGTGGGCAAGGCGGTTTATCTTGCCCACGCGGATACGCGGCGTGGGCAAAAAACTCCCCCCTACGATGTTTTAAATACTTGCAATAATGCAATCCAAGTTGAAGCCTGTATAACAATACAAACATTCCCCTTAAGTTGATAGGATTGGGTTTGCACCCGCCCTACGATGTTTCAATACTTGCAATAGATAGATCAAAGTTAAAGCCAGTTTAACAATCAACATATTGCCCTTAAGTTGACAGAATTGGCTTGCCCCCGCCATTCCCACCTTAAAAAATATAAATTTAATCATGACAAAAATCTAAATTGCTACGCCTAGAGCACGGCATGCCGCGCCCTTTTTTATACGGCTAAAGCCTTTCAATACTTCACATTTTTTCAAAAAAAAACCAACAAAACCTTTCTATATACGAAAGTAGAAAATCCAGATATTATGTTAAATAAATAAATGCACTGTGTTTTTTGGACTTTTTTTATTAAAAACACAGCCATTCATATATAAATTAATTCATCATGGACACCGCATTCATGGAAATTTGGCATAGCTGGATCGCTTTACTCACCCATAGCATTCTTTTTTTCAGCAGCTATTTTGATATTTCAGAGGCAATGGCCATCATTGCCCTTACCCTCATCACCCGTATTACCTTAATGCCAATTGCCTTAAGCACTGCTTATCGAACAGAAATAAACAAACAAAAAATAAGCCGAATTAAAACAGAAACAGATGCCTTAAAACTACAATACAAAGGCAAACCCGCCCAGCTGATTGCGGCCACTAGGCAGCTTTACCGCGCTAATGGTATTCGCTTAATTAACCGGCTCACTATCTTTAACCTTAGCTGCCGAGGAGTCAGTAGCTACGGGCTGTTTCAAGCACTCAGCAAAGCAGGATTTAGCTCAAAATTTCTGTGGATTAGCAGCCTAGCTAAGCCAGAAGTATTGCTCACACTATTGGTGGGGGCGCTGATGTTTATCAGCATGGCCATTATGCCCGGCGCCACCAGCGAGCCTTCTACCCTAATCATGATTGGCTTAGCTGTTATTGTCTCCATAATCGCAGCAGCAGCGCTGCCATCAGCGATTGCTATCTATTGGGCCACATCCAATACAGTCAGTATTATTCAAGGTCTGTTATTGCGTGGATTACTCTCTCGCCAAAAATATAGAGCGATATAAAAAGCCATAGCCTGAATGATCACATACCAATTACCTACGTGTGGTGATGGCAAAGTCATTACTTTCCCTTGGTTTTTCTTGATTTTTATTTTTTAAAATTCATAAAAACCAACCTGATGATGCCTATTGCTCAATCGACTCTATGTAGATGGATTTCTTGAATGCTTGGCTTGGTTTTGGAATTTATAAAATAAGATTTATCCCCATATTACTGAAGATTTAGCGCAAATTTCAGCAAAGGGGATTCCTCTTGCTATATGCACGTCGAAACGCGCTGACTTTACTGAACGTATTCTTAGCCTATTTAATCTGCGTCACTATTTTTCTTTTGTAAATGGCGGTGATATTGGCATTCAAAAATGACAAAAAATTAAACAACCCCATTCACAAGGATTAGTCAGCGCAAATAGTATAATTATTGGAGACCAAGGCGTTGACCTCATTGCAGCCAATAAAAAAATTTAACTGCAGCTGGGGTACTGTGGGGCTATGTATCTCAGGCAGAATTAAGCCAAGAAAATCCGCAGTACCTATTTAACAGTCCCTTAAAATTAAACAACCTCATCAACAACTAGGAATAAAGATTATGCTAGCCATTTATATTTTGATCCCGCTTGCAATGTTTGCGGCACTTTTTTATTATTTTAGCTATATGCCTGCGGCGCAAAAAGATTGGGAAACTATACCAACGCGTGAAGGCTACCTTGCCAAACACCCAGCCAGTAATATGGCCTGCTATAAGTGCGGTGATAGCACACAGCTAGATATTGGGCTGCTACGATTTACTGATTATCGTAGAAAAAAAATATGCGCTAAGTGCAAAACAACTTTATGGCGTGAACAAGATTAAGTCCGTGATGTAAATAAAAAAATACGGCAAGCCATATCCACAATGAGCGGTATCCTTGGCCGTATAAATTAATAAAAAAGCAACAAATAAAGCATTGATATTTAAGCGATTATCACTTAAATTTATAGGGTATAAGGTGTAATTATTTAAGATTAAATACTTAAATGGAGAATAAAGCATGATTGAACAAAAGCTAGTTCCTGCACAGCAGTATTTATCCATTAAAAAACATCTAAGCCTGCCAGAGTTAAAAGAGTTTGCCCAAGTAATTTCTTCCCTATATGAAGAAACCGCCACCCTAGGGTTAGAAATAACTGGTCCATTAGAGTTTATTTATTTTGGTGTAGATGGCAATCCTAAAACAAAATTTGATTTAGTCATTGCCGTCCCCGTTAATAAAATAGGCGAGCCATCCAGCCAATTTGAATACTATGAAAGTGAGCCCTTTAACTGCAGCTATACCAATTACCAAGGTGGCATGAGCGGGATGCCCAAGGCTTGGGGCGGCTTTGTTGAATCTATTTTTAACTTAGGATTAATCCCAACGAGTCAATGCAGAGAGGTTTATAAGCATTGGGTAGATGATGAAAGTAATGAGAATATCACTGAGCTACAGATGGGCATTGAAAGCAAGGCTTAAATAGCGCGTTGCGTAAGCTGGATGTGAAACCTAAAAAGAAAAGATGTACTATGCCTCTTGCTCATTTTTGTCGTTCACCTGAGATGATCGATATGAAGGGATATAAGCCTTAGGGGCGCTGCTTACAATAAAGTCATGCCAAATCATTGAATATTTAATAGACTACAGGGTACAAACCATCCATGCACAGCCATAGCATAGAAGAGGTCAAAAATTATTGCAGATCTTTTGTGGGGGCCTACGAAAAAGAATTACTGCATCCCAATAATGTTTTAATTTTCTATGTACATGATAAGCAGTTCGCCTATTTTAAAACCAGTGCTCCAGAGCAATGGCGCTTTAGTATTCGCGTTAACCCAGAACGTTTTTTAGAGCTTACCGATCAGCCGAATATAAAACCTGCACGCTATATGCAGCGTTTTCATTGGATTAGCATTACTGAAATGGGTTTACAAGATATAAATATGCTTAAAATATTAATTGATTGGTCCTACCAAAAATCTTTAAGTAGTTTAAGTAAAAAAACTCAATTAGAAATATTAGCTACTAAAGTAGCCTAACTCTGCGCATGCTTAGCTTAAGCAAGCTATAACAGCACTGGCTAACCTTAATCAGCTATAAACTGCTTAATCTGCGGGGGCTAAAAACACACTTTCAATTCCTTCCCATTTCGGCATGTGTTCTTTAAATAAGCGATGAATAGCTCCTTCTTTAACCATAATTTGTAATGTTTTTTTCAATAAAATTCTATCGTCATCCAATATTAGTTTTTTAGATAAATAAAAACCAGAAGAAGTAGCAGGTAAAAATTCAAAAGGCGTAATCTGTAAGCGGTTTTCTAAATTATATTTTTGTACTGATTTTACAAAACTAGTTGCACTTATGACTGTGGCATCGCAGCGTTTTTCCAGCATCTTATTAGCAATTGTATCCGTGTCTATTACGTCTTCCAATTGATTTTTCTTACGCAATTCAGCCAGCAGTTCTAAATAAGCAGGGCCTAAATCAAAACCTCTTACTACATTAACACGCAACTTTCCCTGCATTAATGCATCCATAGCCATCTCCTTACTCACACTCTCTTTTAGAGTAATCAAGATGGGTTGCTCTGCCATTACAAATACATAATCCCCTACCGCATCTCGCTTAACTGTCCTGCTTGCCGCAATTAAATCTATTTGGCCTGATTCAAACATCTTTAGCGCACGAACTCTGGGCATTACTTCGTAAACAAATTGACAGCCGGTTTTTTTGCTAAGCTCATGTAATAAATCAGGAATAATTCCTTTTATTCGCTCGTTTAAATCTACTTCCATATAAACGCTAAGCGGGCTAATCGCAACCACCATCGGTCTAGAGCACCCCGCCCATACTGCGCCAGGAAATACCATAAAAAATAGCCAAACTAAAATACAAATTTTGCTTAACATGCCAAGCAGCCCTATTTTAATCACTGCATAAATATAGCAAGGCAAGGGGTGGATAACCCAACTATTCTCTGTGGCACTCCATTCCAATTAATTGAGTGATGCTGCCTGCATAACAGCAAATAACTCCCTAAATAAGTACAGTAATACAGAGGGAATAAATCGTATTGGCCTTAGGAAACCTCGAAAAACCCATCTGATCTCATAATACTGCGTTGCGCATTAAAAAAATCTCATTACATATCAGACATATGCAGCGTCGATTTTTTAATACGCACCTTGTTTTATTTAGTAGCTAGGTTTTTCGAGGCCCCCTTAGTGGCCGCTTAAGACGCTCTTTTTAAATCTGGCAGCAAAATAGCAATCATGCCCCCAAGCGGTAAAAACGCCGTGATATGGTAAACCGTGGCAATGCCGTATTGATCGGCGAAGCTACCGATGAGCGCAGCACCAATCCCCGCCACACCAAATGCTAGACCAAAAAACAGGCCGGAAACCATGCCAATCCGGCTTGGCATTAGCTCCTGCGCCAGCACTAAAATCGCTGAAAACGCTGAAGACATCACCAAGCCAATCACAAAACTAAGCGCCACTGTGCCACTTAAGCCCACATAGGGCAGCGCTAGGGTAAAGGGGGCGGAGCCTAAGATAGAAAACCAAATAACCCGCTTGCGGCCGATCCGATCGCCAATCGGCCCGCCCAGAATAGTGCCTAACGCCACCCCTAGTAAAAAGATAAACAGCATCAGCTGCGCCGCCTGCGCGCCTAGGCCAAAGCGTTCAATTAGATAGAATGTGTAATAACTATGAAAGCTAGACATATATAGATACTTGGTAAAAACCAGTGCCATCAGCACGGCCAAGGCATACAGCGTTTGCCGCCTAGGTAAGGGGGGTAGTGCCATAGCCGCCTTTGCTCCGCCGCTTTTTTGCTGGCGGCTTTTCCATAAACTAATTTGCCACAGCACCGCCATCGCCAGTAAAGCCGCTGGCGAAAACCAAGCCAAGCTGCCCTGCCCAAGCGGAATTACAATCAGCGCCGCCAACAGCGGGCCGCAGGCGCTACCCGCATTGCCGCCCACCTGAAAAATAGACTGAGCAAGGCCATGCTTTCCGCCCGAAGCCAGCCTTGCCACGCGGGAAGATTCTGGATGAAAAATAGCCGATCCTGTGCCGGTTAAGCCAGCCGCAAGCAGCAGTAAGTGAAAACTCGCCGCTTGCGATAGCATTAATAAGCCACACAGAGAAAAGCCCATACCGATGACTAAGGCGAATTTTTGCGGATGCTTATCGGTAAAGCTGCCCACCAAGGGCTGTAAAATAGACGCGGTAATTTGGTAAGTGAGTGTCAGCAAACCAATCTGAGTAAAGCTCAGGTGATAGCTGCCTTTTAACAGCGGATACAAAGCCAGAATCAGCGATTGCAGCATATCGTTTAAGAAATGCGCACTACTGATCGCCGCCAACACCCGATAACGCGTGGCCTCGATGACTGGCCGGATATCTATCATTGCAGTCGTCATGTTTAATCTCTTGTTGATCACGATAGGAGCATGATATTGTTCTTTTTATCGTCCGTCTTACGCAGATAAGACATTAACCATTGTAAAAGCGACATGATTAATAAAAACACTGGCCCACAAAGTGTCATGGGTGATGCACTGCTCATTGGCAAAGCTGCCGACCGCGAATCCGGCTCCACCACGCTGCGTCATCAGCATGAAGTGATTCAGCTGCTCTACGCTGTGAGCGGCGTGATGCGGGTGATTACCGCCTATGGCCAGTGGATTGTGCCGCCCAACCGTGGTATCTGGCTGCCCGTTGGCGTATGGCATGAAGTACATATGCTGGCGCAGGTAGAAATGCGTTCGGTGTATATCCGTCCCGATGCCCTGCCCAACCTGCCCCAGCAATGCTGTGTGCTGGCGATTACTCCACTCTTACGCGAGCTAATCTTAGCCGCCGTGCATTTCGACCGCGCCTATCCGCCAGACAGCCGCGAAGGGCGGATTATTCGGCTGCTGCTCGACGAAATCATCAGTATCCCCAGCCTGCCCATGGTCTTACCCATGCCTGCCGATGCTGGCTTACGCTCTATTTGCGAGCAGCTTTTAGCCGCGCCAGACGACAACCGTAGCAGCGAAAGTTGGGCGCAGAAAATCAACGTGGATGCCCGCACCCTACAAAGGCGCTTTAATAAAAGCACCGGCATGACTTTTGGCGAATGGCGTCGCCAGGCAAGGCTACTCACGGCGCTAGAACGGCTGGCCTGCGGCGAGCGCGTGATCGACATCGCCCTAGAATCCGGCTACGCCAGCCCCAGCGCCTTCACCGCCATGTTTAAACGCCAATTTGGCGTGGCACCAAGTGAGTTTTTTAAATAATTGCAGTTACGCAGCAAGATCAAAAAATGCGTCGTCCACGAAAAACACATAAATCACGAACAGGTGAGCATAGGTATCGCCTACCGCTTTATTTGCATATATTTTTTTTAAAATTAAAAACTTAAAATAAAAAAGATCCGCCAAACCAGTGCGTGTTCTTAGCTTTTTTCGTGTATTTAGTGTTTTTCGTGGACGAAATGCCTTGGTGCGTAACATCAGTTTAATAAGCACTTTGCTGCCGCACAAAAAAACAGGCACAAAACCGTAGGGGCGCTGCTTGCTGCGCCCGATATTGTAAAAGGCGCAGCAAGCAGCGCTCCTACATTGGGCTCACAGTACAGCTAAAATGGGTTTTGTATTTTTTGTGGCGCACAACAATGGCATATACATGCCATTACACTTTTGTTTTTAAACGAAATGCACGCTTAAATTTTAAACTGTTTGTGCCTAACGGCAGGGTTTAGACCCTCGTATAGTGGTGTCACTCTATGATGAATCGCTGAGGGCACACGATGAAAGTGAATCAACTTAAAACGAACGAAATTTTCTCCGCACAAGCGAGTAAAACGTGGATTCATTGCGCCACAGGGATGATTTGGCTTAGCCATAATGGCCTAGATACTATTTTAAGCTGTGGGCAAAAATGGCAGCTACAGGGGGCGGATCTACTGGTGATTCAAGCCTTAGAAGATAGCTGTTTTGCACTGCACCAAACGGCGCAGCTAGCGCGAGTGGAGCAGGTAGGCTTTTTTAGCAGCAGCCCCAAACCAAGCGGCTGCTAATTGGGCATATGAATATCACCTAGGCAGTGGGGTGATAGGCGCTTAAGCGTTGGTCTGCTATGCCAATTTGGCTAAGCTGCTCCACAAATGAGCCCCCACTAAAGCGCGGAAAGGGGTGAACTCCTCCAGCCAAATCTTGGCGTCTTTCTCGCTGATTTTTTCTGTTTGGCCGAGCAAAATTTGCAATGCTTTGCGCACCGCAACATCACCGTGCAGCGAGCCATCTAGCCAGCCAAATCCGCGCAGCAGGGTGTAGTTCACCGTCCATGGCCCAATACCGCGAATCGCCTCGAGTGCAGCTCTGGCCTCTGCCACGGGTAGCTTTTGCACCCAAGCATCCAGCGGCAACTGCTTTTGCGCCACCATTTGGGCCAACGCCGCCAAAGTTTGGGCTTTGCTTAAAGAAAAACCAGCTTGGCGCAATGTTTGCTCACTTAAACTAGCAATTTGGCTGGCCTCGGGCGAGCAAAACAAGCCGCCCGAATGGCGTATATCTGCGGCTAAAATCAATCTGCGCCGGATAGCTACCGCCGCCCCCACGCTAATCTGCTGGCCAGTAATCGCCCACGTTAAGGCCTCAAAAGGCGTGGCGGTGAGTGGTACACGCAGCCCTGCTTGCTGGCTGATTAAAGCACCCAGCAAGGCATGACTCCGATACTGCGCCTCAAAGGCCTCAATATCTTGGGTGAGACCAAGCATGCGATACGCCATCGCCTCAAACGCTGCCTGACTATCGCCATCCTCTGCCGCCCCATCAATCTGTAATTGCACCTCTGCATGCTCAGGCTGAAAACAGATAGACAAACAGGCCGCGGCCCCCCGCCAAACTATGCCTTTTTGCAGGATGTGGGCGGTAATCTGCTCAGAAATCGCCTGCGGATCGCGGCCATGAAAAGCCAGAATATCGCCAGCACGAAAAGCAGTGCAAAGAGGGATAGAACAAGAAAGTAACTGGGTCATCAAAAAATCACTAAGCCGCTTGGCGAAAGGTTAGATTAATACGGCAGGCTCCCAGCTCCACATGATTGCCATGCTTCAAGGCTAATACGCCATGGTAACGCAAACGCGCAGGGCCGCCCCAAACCAGCACATCCCCATGACTGAGCCCTATTCTTTGGCTAGGGTCATTACGCTGCAAGCCTCCCAAGACAAAAACAGCGGGTAGACCAAGGGAAACCGACACAATGGGCGCGCTAAAATCGGCTTCGTCTTTATCCTGATGCATAGATAATTTTGTGCTTGGTACATAGCGATTAATCAAACAAACATCTGGTGAAAAATCGGCAAAGCCTGCCTCCAGCCCAGCTCTGCGCGCAAGGGCTAAAAACGCCTCGGGCATGGCGGGCCAAGGCTCGCCCGTTAACGGATCATGCGCCACATAGCGATAGCCGTGACGATCAGCAATCCAGCCCAAAGCGCCGCAATTACTCATCTCCACCGACATAACGTAGCCACCTGGCGTGCTCATTTGCCGAAAAGGCGCAGCCTGCGTGATCTGCGCCACGGCCAGCAGTAAACTTGCTTGCTCCCGCACAAAGCCCCGCAGCAATACTACGCCAGCCGCAAGCTCTTGAGGCGCACCATCATCCAGCTCTGCAAATAAATCATCCATCACTGCGTATTACCCCCGCCTCTCGCTCCAGCAAAGCGCGCTTACGCTCTATCCCCCAACGATAGCCCGATAAGCCACCATCATTGCGCACCACGCGATGGCAAGGAATCGCCACCGCCAGCGCATTGGCCGCGCAAGCCCCAGCCACGGCGCGGGCGGATTTGGGCGCGCCGATGCGCTGGGCAATATCGCTATAGCTGGCGGTAGCTCCCGCAGGAATATCCTGTAGCGCCTGCCAAACGCGCTGCTGAAAAGCCGTACCCCGCACATCCAATGGAAGATCTAGCCCCCGCTGCGGCATTTCAACAAAGCCCACTACTTGCGCCACCAGCCGCTCAAAATCTGCATCGCCACCGATCAGCTCTGCTTGCAAAAACCTTGCTTGCAGATCAAGCAGCAAAGCTTGCGGATCGTCGCCCATCAAAATAGCGCACACGCCGTGCTGGCTCGCTGCCACCAAAATCGCGCCTAGCGAGCACTCCCCTACCGCAAAGCGAATCTGCGTATTACTGCCTCCCGCTCGAAAATTTTTAGGTGTCATGCCAAGTAGCTGATTTGCGTCTTCATAAAAGCGCCCATTAGAGTTATACCCCGCCGCATAAATCGCCTCGGTCACGCTGGCACTGCTAGCCAAATGTGCACGCACTTTTTGGCCGCGATGCGCCGCAGCATAAGCCTTGGGGCTCACTCCGGTTTCTGCTTTAAAAATACGCTGTAAGTATGAAGGGCTCAGTTGGGCAAATTGCGCCAGTTGCGCCAAGCTAGGCGGCGTGTCTGCTATTTCGATTTGCCTGCACACTTGCGCAATCAACTGAGTATGCGGCGCGGCCTTGGCTTGATCAGGCTTGCAGCGCAAGCAAGCCCTAAACCCCGCTTGCTCTGCGTCTTGGCCGCTGCTAAAAAACCGCACGTTTTCTGGCCTAGGCAAACGCGCGCCGCAAGAGGGGCGGCAATACACCCCCGTGGTGAGCACCGCATAATAAAAACGGCCATCCGCTTGGGCATCGCGCGCAATAAGCTGCGCCCAGCGTGGGTCACTTAGCGTTTCTGCTGCTTGTTTTTGCTTAGACATGAAAGCCTCAAAAAACGATATTTTTAAACATGGGATGTTATGCACAAAGACTATTTATTCACGAAAAACATTCAATGCACGAAAAAAAACGAATCAGGCAGAGATAATTTCCCGCTGCTTTTTTATCCTGCTGCGTAAATGAGTTAATTAATAACTATTTGATATTAAAAACAATTATCCACATCATTCAAAAAAAAAGCTCATGCGGCATCTGTTCGTGCTTTTTATGTTTTTAGTGGACGGCATATTTTTGGATCTTGCTACGTAACATCAGTTAAATAAGATAAGACACACTTTAAACAACACACTTGCAAAATACACTCCGAGTCTTGCTTTTGAATTCGCAAACTGATGCTACGCAGCAAAGGTCATGTAGAGCGCGCCATGACTGCCATTACCATTGCATAAATATGCAATATGCACGATTAAATTAGCCTCTGAGTCTGACTAAACGCAAAGCTGCATCAGCCATGTAGTGGTGTAATCCAAGCATTAGCAAGGAGGCTATGATGCAAAGCACTCAACTTAAAGCAGCAGAAGTTTTTTCTATTCCGGCAGGCAACTGCTGGGTCCACTGCACAGCAGGGCAAGTCTGGCTGAGCCATGACGGCCACGATGTCATACTAGAGCGTGGGCAACAATGGCAGATTGATAACACCGATCTCACCGTGATCCAGGCCTTACAAAACAGCCAGCTTATCGTTGAAAACCTAGCAGAGCATGAGCTGGCTACCCGCTGCAGTGCTCAAGCGATGGCCAGCGCTTGCTAGACCAGCATTTATTTACACACAGAAAGTATTCATCTATTTAGCGGGCCTCTTCATTCCTTTAATGTAGGATGCTGCCCGCTCAAGTAGGCTCAGCTTACACGGATTACGCATAGCATTTTGAGTCATAAATCAGCGGCTCTCTAAAGATATTACCGCCCCACGGCCCTAAGCATTTACTACCATAGAGCAAACCTGCAGCGACGGGATGGGCTGGCGTCTTATTACAAAATTCCACCACTTGCTTTCTTATTTATTTCTGATGCTTGTCATTGATACATCAAAAACTTATTTACCTCCACGCTTCTGCTTAGATTTCCTGCATTTATTCTAAAAAAAGCCATACTAAAAGTCTGATTTTCAGCCCGCCGTATCATGCCAATCGAAAAACTTGCCCATTTTATTCGTACCGAGCAACTGCAAGTGGGTTTGTATATCCATTTGGATTTGCCGTGGGATGAGCATCCGTTTACTTTTGGCAGCTTTAAAATTAAATCAGGCGAACAAATTGAAATGATAAAGCAGCTAGGGGTGCAGCAGATTCGTTACTCGCCCACCAAAAGCGATCAGCAACCAATTGCAATCAAAGAGGATGTAGCTGAAACACCTGCTGCTAAGCCTGATCCAGATTTAATGATTATCCTTGAAGCTAAGCAAAGTAAATTGCAGCAGTTTGAGCGCAATAAAGCACTGCGCAGTGAATGCGCCAAGGCCTTTGCTGCAACGGCTCAGGCCGTACGTAATATTGATAAGCAACTCAATAGCCGCCCCAAGGAAACCCTCGCTGGAGCCGAAAGGCTGGTGGGGCAGATGCTGGATACGCTGCTGGTAGATAACGACATTATTATTCATCTGATGAATGACAAAGCCAAAGGCGAGGAGCTGTATTTTCATTCTTTGAATGTAGCGGTTTTATCCTTAATTTTGGCCAGAGATATGCAACTGGCAAAACAGGATATTCGTACTCTGGGTTTGGCCGCGCTGTTTCATGATATTGGTAAAGTAGAAATTCCCAGCCGTATCACCATGAAATCTGGCCTACTCAGCGCAGCAGAAGAAAAAGTGTATCAACAGCACAGCCTTTGGAGCGTGAACGCAGCTAAAACTGCAGGGCTGCCACCTGCGGTCTTGCGCCTCATTGCTCAGCATCACGAGATGTGTGATGGCAAAGGCTACCCTAAGGGTTTAAAACGCGATGAAATTGATCCGCTAGCACGCATTTTAGCGCTGGTTAATTGCTACGATAATTACTGCAATCGCCTGAATCCTGCCGAATCGCTAACGCCTCACGAAGCGCTTTCACATATGTATACGCAGCAAAGAGCAAGCTTTGATCCTGTGCCATTAAACTTACTTATCAGGGGAATGGGCGTATATCCACCAGGCTCTTTGGTACTGCTTTCCAACAATTGCTATGCACTGGTGATAGCGGTGAACACCACCAAGCCTTTAAAACCACTGATTCAAGTATACAACCCCGATGCACAAGACCAAGGCACCGTACTGATTGATCTGGAATACGAAGCACAGCTCAATATCAGTAAATCGATCAAACTAGCCCAGCTACCCAAGGCGGCAGCAGTTTATCTTAGCCCCTGCAAGCACGTCAGTTATTACTTTAATGCGAGTGAGCAGTGAAAGCCGATGCCCAAACCTTGCTGGATGCCTGTGGCTATGCAGTGCTGGCTATCAACCCCAGTACTGGGCTGATCGTTAGCAGTAATTTGGAATGCGAGCGTTTGCTTGGCTATTCCGCGGCCAACCTACTGGGGCGGCCCATTGCGGATATTGAGATTGGCTTACATGATTTGTTTTTTTGGGAAGAAGTACGGCAAAACTCAATCAGCTCGGTGCTTGCGGTGCAAAGCGAATATCGGCACGAAAACGGCTCTTTTATCACGGTACAAAAAACCGTACGTTGTTTTAATGACGATACTGGCCCGCTTTGCGTGATTTCTGTGCACGATGTGGGCACAGCCAAGCGGCTAGAGGATGAAACCGCCCGCAGCTCATCCTTACTGGCCGCCACGCTAGAATCCACCCATGATGGCATTTTGGTCACTGATTTAGACGGAAAAATCTGCAACTTTAACCAACGGGTAAATACCATTTGGCAATGGCAAACCGATGCCAATAGCAGCACGCTCTTTAGCCACATCGCATCCCAATTACAAGACCCTGCGCGCTTCTTACGCTGGTTAGAAATGCTCTATCAAGACCCATATCATAACGGCCAGCTTGAGTGCTGGCTTAAAGATGGCCACGTTTTTGAGCTAAGCAGCCACCCTCAGCTACTCAAGCAACAAGCCATTGGCCGGCTGATTACCATGCACGATATCAGCGCACTTAAATCCACCGAAGAGCAATTACGCATTGCCCGCGACGAGGCTCAAGCTGCCAGCCGCGCTAAATCTGATTTTCTATCGCATATGAGCCACGAGCTGCGCACACCGCTCAATGCCATTTTAGGCTTTGCCCAACTACTAGAAAGCGAACCAGATTCCACCGCGCACGAGCTGGGCAACTATATCACCAAGGCAGGCTGGCATTTGCTTGAGCTCATCAATGAAGTGCTGGATTTAGCCAGCATTGAAGCCGGAAAAATGAAGCTGCGCATCGAGCCCATTGATCTCACCGCCATTATTCAAGATTGTTTTGAGCTAACCCGCCAGCTAGCCATCGATAAACAAGTGCAGCTAGCCGAGCCGCATCTTAGTGCAGGGCGTTTTATTGCCCAAGTGGATGCACGGCGCTTAAAGCAAATGCTGCTTAATCTGATCTCTAATGCCATCAAATACAACCGCCCCAATGGCCGAGTGGAAATCACCATTACCGCAGCGGATGAAACCCATTGGCGGCTCATGGTTTCTGACACCGGCAATGGTATTTCAGAGAGCGATCAAGCCTTACTGTTTCAACCCTTTAGCCGCGTGGGTGATCACTCTATAGAGATTGAAGGCACAGGCATCGGCCTCGCCTTTACCCGTAAACTGGCCCACCTTATGAGTGGCGAAGTTAATATGGACAGCAGCATCGGCCAAGGCAGCCGTTTCTGGATCGACCTGCCCTGCGCCGTATTGCACTCCACCACCGCCCTTGCTACCCCACACCGGCTCAATAGCAAAGTTTTGCTCTATATCGAAGACGATATTTTATCGCAACAATTGCTTGCCAAAATCATGGCGTATCATCGCCCACAATATCAATTGATTCAGGCCAGCAACGCCGCCACCGGCCTCGCCCTCGCCCTCTCAGCCGAGCCTGATTTAATCTTGCTAGACCTGCACCTGCCTGATGCCTCTGGCGCGGCCGTGCTGGAGCAGTTACGCAAACAAAGCACAACGCGGCTCATCCCAGTGCTAGCCATTTCTGGTGATGCAGGGGCCGACGAAATCACCCACGCCAAGCGCAAAGGCTTTGATGCCTACCTTACCAAACCCATCAAACTAGACGCCACCCTAGAGCAGATTGATCGCATGTTGTGTGGAAAGGTGCTGCGGTGACTGAAGTTCCCCAGCGGCAATAATGGCGAAATATTAAGCCACAAAGAACCTAAGTTTTCGCACATTCACAGCGCGCAATTCCCGCAATAGTCGCAAAGCATCCCCCTCATTAAGGGAGTCAATGCCGCTAGCCAAAGCAACTTAGGTTCTGATATTACGCCCAAAGGTATTTCGTTAAAAAAAACACTCAATACACGAAAAAATGGATAAAATAGGAATGATCCTCCTCTGTTTTTTATTATTTTTAGTCAATAAAATAGTTAAATAACTATTTTATTTTAAAGAAAATTAAACCAAATAAAATCATTCCTGATTATGCCTCTTGTTCAAATTTAATATTTATTGAGTATTACTCGCGATTTTTACCCACCCTACAAATGCATAAACAGAGTGCGACGGTAACAAATCGATTTACATTAGCGTTATTGAGCAAGAGGCATAATCAGGAAATTATTTAAATAAATCAAAGCATAATGCTCATGTGATATTTGTGCGTGCTTTTTGTGTTTTTAGTGGACGACGGATGTTTTAATCTTACTACGTAACATCAGTTAGCTTGATTGACATCCGGTTAATTACACCATAAATGCAAATATTTGCACAGAGGATCATAAGTTTTAATTTGTTTTTCGATATTAAACCGTCGATTTTATCTTGGGTCAGTGCCGCATCCCGCCAGATACAGCCAATTACCTTGATTGCTATACACATCATAATCAATCAGCTGCGACTCAAACCAAGCCGCGCCAGCACGCCAATCGCATTGCAAATCATGAATCAGAAAGCTGGCCACATTTTGCCGCATCCGGTTGGAAAGATATCCAGTAGCCGCCAACTCACGCATACCAGCATCAATAAAAGGCTGTCCCGTGTTACCCAGACACCACTTTAAAAAAAGCTCAGGCTGATGTGAAATCGTTGCAACGTCTTTTAAGCCGTTGGCGTAATACAATTGCACCCCAAAACGCAGATGCAAAAATCTGAAATAATCCCGCCAAAGTAGCTCAAACCAAATCCAATACGTACTTTCGTTTGCGCCATACATTGCTTCATGCGTTTTTAGTTGCTGATCAATTTGCCTTGCTGATAACGCACCACTTGTCAACCAAGGAGAAAACTTAGTCGAATAATCTGAGCCAATCAGGCCGTTGCGTGTTTGCTTATACTGATCAGCCAAACCCGAAGCTAAATACCGCTGCACATGGGCCAAAGCCATAGTTGCACCGCCTTGCCATTGCGGCTGATCATAGGGAAACGCACTACGCTTATCAATCGGCGCGATGCCTGCCCAGGCTTTTATATCAACCTGTGGGATTGCCAGCGCGGCTTTAGGTAACTCAGGGAGTTTTTCAATCCAGCCCATCGGTGCTGGAGCAAGCACGCCCATTTGCTCAATCTGCTGCCGAAAAGCGGTGAAGACTTGGGGTAAGTCTTCGATAGAAAATGGCAATTCGCTAGGATTAAGCAAACTCGATTGCCAGATGGCCTCAACCTCATAGGCTTGCTCACGCAGTGAATCAATCTGCGCCATTTCTTCAGGCGCGGCAATCGCTTCGCAATAAATGGTCTGACACTGGAGCTGTTGCAAAATACGCGGCAAAGCCAAGGCAGGCTTACCCTCGACAATCAGCAACTGGCTCCCCCTTTGCTGGCATTGCCGTGCCAGATCGAGCAGCGTATCAGCCAGAAAATTTTTTCGGTGGAGGCCTACACGATTAAATCCCCAGATCGTATGTTCTTCCGGCTCAAGGCAGTACACCAAGGCCAGTTGATCCGACTGCAGGCATGCCTGTGCTAAGGCCGGATTGTCATTAATGCGTAAATCATTGCGAAACCAATAAACCGCCGTTTTTTTTGCCACGATGGCATCCTCATTACTTAGCGTGGGCAGCGTATGCGGCCAACCCAGATCAATAAGCGCTTTGAACCCGTCCACCACCTGAGTAGCGCACCTCGAAAAACCTAGACTTATTTAAGGACTGCAAGCTAAATTTTATTGAATTTTAAGCAAGCTAAAAAAACGTCATCCCCAAGGGTTTTGTCGGGGATCCATTGCCTAGCTGGATTCCCGCCTGCGTGGGAATGACGATGCTGATCTTCGCCATCCTTGATCACTGATAGCGTAGTCCTTACACAGCAAGATCAAAAAATACCGCCCACAAACAACACAAGCAAATACCTTACGAGCATTATTCTTTGATTGATTTAAATAATTTTATTTAAAATAAAATCGTTATTTAACTATTTTATTGACTAAACATCATAAAAACAGAGGGAGATCATTTCTGTTTGATCCATTTTTTTCGTACATTGCGTGTTTTTCGTGGACGAATAGTCCTATGACTGACATCAGCTTATAAATAAGGCAATGCACGGGTTAACACAATTGATCGCTCGTTTACAATTCATTCAGCCGCTGCAAATACAGCTCCGCCTGCGCTAAGGTCGCCGTTTTTTCGTCTTCTGGCATTTTGCGCCACGTTTGATAAGTCATCCCAAGACGAGGATTTTTTTCTAGCCGCGTAGCGTGGCGAGCGTGAAAATGCCAATACAAGCTATTAAATGGGCATGCGCCTTCACCGTGGCGTAATTTGGGCTGGTAACAACAACTTTTGCAGTAGTCACTCATTTTATTAATATAGCTGGCCGAGCCTGCATATGGCTTGCTACCCAGTAGACCACCATCGGCGTATTGGCTCATGCCACGCGTATTGGGCATTTCGACCCATTCAAACGCATCGACATAAATCCCCAAATACCACGCATCCACGTCGTCGGGGGCAATCCCAGCCAACAAAGCAAAATTGCCCGTAATCATCAGCCGTTGAATGTGATGCGCGTAGCCCAGTTGCAAAGATTGGCCGATGGCGTGTTTGGCGCAATTCATTTTAGTATTGCCATCCCAGTACCAGCTGGGCAAACGACGCTGATGATTTAATTCATTAAGCTGCCCATAGTTAGGCATCCGCGCCCAATACACGCCGCGCACAAACTCGCGCCAGCCTAAAATTTGCCGCACAAAGCCTTCAACGGTTGAGAGCGAAACACGTCCTGCCTGGTACTCCGCCAAAGCCGCGTTGATCACCTCCAGTGGATGCAGCAGCTTTAAATTGAGCGCAAACGATAGCCCAGCATGAAATAACGTCGGCGAAGCGGTGCTCATCGCGTCTTGGTAAGCGCCAAAGTGCGGCAGAGCATTGTCGATAAAGGTGGCCAGTGCGTGCTTAGCCTGAGCCCGCGTTAGCGGCCAAGGAAACACTTGGGCTTGGGCTTGGCCGATGGTTTTAACGCCAGCAGCGGCAATCTCTTGCCACAAATCGCTTAAATCGGTGCCGTATTGAGGCCAAGCGGGTGCGGCAGGTTGGCCGTTCCAGCGTTTGCGATTGTCTTGATCAAAATTCCATTGCCCGCCAACGGGTTGGCCTTCGGCATCCAGCAAAATTTGATATTGCTTGCGCAAAGTACGGTAAAAAAACTCCATACGGGGGATTTTCTGGGCAAATTGCGCACTGATGGCAGCCCGATCAGCAAGGAAATGCTCGCTATCCACCACAAAGACGGGAATACCAAGCCGTGCTTCGGCAGCTAAAAGTTGGCTTTCTAGCCGATACTCATCCGCTTGTTGGCGCTCTAATTGCGTGATTTGCTCGGTTTCAATCAAAGCAAGTAAGTTGCTGATAAAGTCTTGGCGATTATCAGCATCGCCAATTTTGATATACCGCACGCGGCAACCTGCGTTTTGCAAAGCCTTGGCAAATCCGCGCATCGCAGCAAAAATACCCAATACCTTTTGCGCATGATGCCAAGCGTAGTCGGTCTCGCTACGCAGCTCCATCAGCACATACAGCACATCAGTACGCCCGCGCTCGGCCTCACTAAACCAGCTGTGACGGATATTAAGCTGGTCACCCAAAATTAATCGCAAGATGGTCATATCGAGCCTTTGCGCTTTGCGCAGCGCACACTACAGTATTTGACTGCTTCCCAGTTTTGCTCCCATTTCTTGCGCCAAACAAAGGGCCGCATACAAACAGGACAGCTCTTTTGCGGAAAATTGCGTTTATGGTGAGCCATGTATTATTGTCACTATGCAAGTCATCGAGATTGTTTTCGCCATGGAAGACACCATATATACTAACAAGTAACAATATATACCAACCAGTAACTTACAAGGCAAAAAATAATAACTGCGCGTCTTTAGCCACAAAACAACCTGCCAGATTACGGTAATTTTTAAGCCAACCAGAACAAGAATTGGCACTGCCCCGCTTGCCTAAGCTGCCTGTGCAATGGTGAACTATTTCATCTATTTAACATAAATCGGACAAACTATTACAGGCTTAATACGCCATGCCCAATGGGCAGCTTCGGCCCGAGCTTCAAAAGTTGGAAATCAACGAGGGTAGGCTGTGATGCAGAGGCTGGCTTAATATTGGCGAACGCCACGATATTGAATTGTTGCCATGATGCCTATTCCTTGAGGTAAGAATAGGGATAGCAGCGAAAGAACGGCCATTGCCGCCGAACCGAAATTTTTAGCGAGCACAAAATTATGGTAATCAAGCGCTTTGAACGCACAAAGGGTTAGCAATTTCTTGCTAACCCTTTGATCTTACTGGTGCCGACGGCAGGAATCGAACTCGCGACCCCCTGATTACAAGTCAGGTGCTCTACCAACTGAGCTACATCGGCATTAACTTTATTACCCCTAAGTAAACTTAGGTTTTACTACGGTATTACTGGTGCCGACGGCAGGAATCGAACTCGCGACCCCCTGATTACAAGTCAGGTGCTCTACCAACTGAGCTACATCGGCAATAAAGCCTTACTACTAAATCTACTGCAAAGTACGCCTAAGCTTACTTTTTAAATACTTGGTGCCGACGGCAGGAATCGAACTCGCGACCCCCTGATTACAAGTCAGGTGCTCTACCAACTGAGCTACATCGGCGAAGGCACGCAGATTAATTGATCAGGCCTATTTTTGCAAGCACCTAATCCAATTATTTCGCTAAGTCCTTGGAAGTAAAGAAGGCATCAGAGAAAAATTCATCACTAGGTAAGCCGCGAGAAACGCAATGCGTATAAGCCGCTTCCACCATCACCGGTGCGCCGCAGGCATAAACTTGGTAGCCGGCTAGGCTGCCAAAGTCATCCAACACCGCTTCATGCACTAGCCCAGTGCGGCCATTCCATGCGTCGGCATCGTTTGGCTCAGACAAAACGGGGATAAAAGTAAAGTTGGCGTGCTGTTGCTGCCATGCCGATGGCAGCTCTGGCATATAAATATCTGCCAGCGTACGCGCGCCCCAATACAGTACGATCTCGCGCTGAATGCCGTTATTAAAAGCGTGTTCTAAAATCCCTTTAATCGGCGCAAAGCCCGTGCCAGTGGCGATCAGCAAAATCGGCTTATCGCTGTCTTCACGCAAGAAGAACGAGCCCAGTGGGCCAGTAAAGCGCATGATTTCGCGCTCCTTCATGGTGTTCCACACGTAATCAGAGAACTCACCACCGGCTACGTGGCGAATATGTAATTGCAGATACTCGGCATCGTGCGGCGCATTGGCGATCGAAAACGAGCGCTTTTTGCCATTTTTGGTGTGGATATCAATATATTGCCCCGCCAAAAAGGCCAGTTTTTCGCTGCTTGGCAGCTTTAAAGACAATACGGCTACATCATGTGAGACTTTATCTATGCTTTGCACGCGGCACGGCAGGGTTTTGATTTGGATATCTTTGCTGGCGGTGACTTCTTTGCACTCAATCGTGATGTCGGCATCCGTTGTAGCACAGCAAAATAGCGCGTAGCCATTTTCACGCTCCATGGCCGATAAGGCGCTTTCGGCGTGATCGCCATGCGTCACTTCACCGGTAATCACTTTGCCTTTACAAGAGCCGCACGCGCCATTTTTGCAGCCGTAAGCCATATTAAAGCCACCACGCATTGCGGCATCTAAAATAGTTTCATCTTCATTCATGGCTATTTGCTGGCCACTTGGTAAAATAGTAAGTTGCTTGCTCATTGCGATCCGCTATGCGAAAAAATCGATTACTTATTATAGGGTGCGGGGATGTACTCATCCGCGCCCTGCCTTGGTTAACCCAACGTTTTAAAGTCTATGCCACCGCGCGTAATACTGAGGCGGCTACCAGGCTACGCGGCCTTGGGGTGATTCCTGTGCTCTGCGATCTAGACCAACCACAGAGCCTACGGCGCTTATCGGGCCTCGCCCGCTGGATGGTTTATAGCGCGCCTCCTGCGCCCAATGGCGAGGATGATCTCCGCTGCAAGCGCTTTATCGCCAAGATGGAACGCTACACCGGCGTGGATAAGTCTGCAATTCTAACACCTCGCCACCTTGCCTACATCAGCACCAGCGGCGTTTATGGCGATTGCAAGGGTGAATGGGTGGATGAAACTCGGCCACTGCGCGCACAATCAGCCCGCGCTATTCGCCGTGTTGCGGCAGAAAGCAGCTTAAAAGCTTGGGCTAGGTCACAAAAAATCAAATTGGCTATTTTACGTGCGCCAGGGATTTATGCTGCGGATCGCTTGCCCACCGAGCGGATTATGCAAGCCACCCCCGCATTAATTCATGCTGAGGATAGTTGGTCTAATCACATCCATGCGGATGACTTGGCCCATGCGGTTAGCTTGGCGCTGTTTCGTGGCAAGCCATTGCGGGCGATGAATGTGGCGGATGATCAGCCGCATAAAATGGGCGATTATTTTGATTTAGTTGCGGATTCTATTCGCCAGCCACACCCACCACGGATTAAACGCTCCGAAGCACCGGCGGTGTTATCGGCTAGTTTAATGTCGTTTTTAAATGAATCACGGCGTTTAAATAATTACCGCTTAAAACAAGACTTGCGCCTGCAATTAAAATGGCCAGATGTTGGGCAGTTTTTAGCCAAAAAATAAAAAAAGGGGCGATCAATTCGCCCCTTTTTACATAAAATCTATCTACAAAAATTAACCGGTTAATGCTTTTCTTTCTGCTTCAAGCTGCGCCATTAATCTTTGAATATTGGCTTCAATTTGCCTTGGTAAATTAACATATTGGCAACCCAACATCCATGCAAAATGCCCAGGGCGCTGCTCTAAGTGGCGCAAAGAGCGCACTTCAAAATTAAGCTTCATCACGCCAGCAGGGCCAAAATCAAAAGGGATATCGCTATAGACTTTACCCACTTCTATTTGCGGCTTAAGCTCGCTTGGCACCCAAGCACCAATACCACCTAAAGATACATCGTGTACATTCAACCAGTCGTGGGTGTTATTAGCAAAAGGCAATTGGCAGCGATAAGGCCGCGCCACCGGCGTAGGTAATCGATAATATTCGCGCCGCTGCAATTTAATTAAATCCGCTGGAAAAACCGTGGTTAAGGCAGGGCCACCTTGGTACTGGCAATTGCGCACAATGCCCACAGCAAATTGAATTTTCACCCCATCTGGTACAGCCAGTACTAGCGACCTAGCAGAATTAAGTAGCATTTGATTGCTGGCTGCGTTGCCACCCACATCAAAAATAAACGTTTTACCTTTGATATCAACTTCTAAAATCCGTGATAGCAGCAGCTCACGCCCTTCATTTAAATAGATGGTAATAAAATCACCACGCTGAGCCAGTGTGCGAAGCACAGCGCCTATCTCCATCGGCGCGGTGATCCGAAATGCCCCAATATCCTCACCATCTGGTATTGGACTTACTTGCTCGCTTTCACCCACGGATTTCTCGCCTTAATTTATTATTCATTCAGCAAAAGGGTTAAATCATGTGCAAAGACACTTGCCCCAGCCCCATAACTGACCATCACCCTTGGCTTACCACTTTTATCTAGCAAATAGCTACCGGCACTATGATCAACCGTGTAATCCCCACTGCTGCTCATTTGTTTTTGATAAATGATTTTATAACGCCCTGCTACTTCGGCTAATTGTGTAGCGCTACCTGTTAGGCCTAAAAATCGTGCATCAAAAACGGGAACATACTGGTTTAATATTTGTTGAGTATCTCTCTCTGGATCAACAGAAACAAATAAAACTTGAACCTGATCCGCCTTGCTACCTAATTGCTGCATTGCGTTTTTTAATTCAATCATTGTCGTTGGGCAAACATCAGGGCAATGAGTATAGCCAAAAAACATCACCACGACCTTACCTTTGAAATCAGCCAAAGTACGAGTCTTACCTTTGTGATCCATTAAAGTAAAATCACCGCCCAGCGCCGCGCCAGTAATATCACTTCCTTGATACTCAGGCTTTGAGCAAGCAGAGAGTAAAACAAGGCATAGCATGCATAATAAGGCTCTCAACATCGGTTTTATATTCCTAACATTCATTGTTTATAGCTTGCTTTGCACTCGCTTCACAAGCAAGTAGCGTAATTGCAGCTGCAGGCAAAGTTAAATCTTGAGCATTCGGCTGAAAGGCAACTTCAGCGAGCATAGGAGCGGGCAAATGCGCTTGCAAATAAGCGATATTATCTGCATAGCGCTGCATTTCTGGATCAATCTGATTGGCAATCCAGCCCGCTAGCCTTAAGCCACTATCAGTAATAGCCTGCGCACTTAATAAGGCATGATTTAAACATCCCAAGCGCATTCCTACTACCAAAATAATGGGGGATTGTAAGCGTAAAGCAAGATCTGCGATATTGTGTTCATCCGACAATGGCGCAAACCAGCCGCCCGCCCCTTCTACCAACACCACATCAGCCCATGCTTGTAATTGATTGGCGGCAGAAACGATATGCTCTAAATCTAAGCTCTGCCCTTCATCCCTTGCCGCCAAATGCGGTGATATCGCCGCTTCAAACATATAAGGGCAAACCAAAGCTGCTGGGGCTTGAATGCTAGATGCCGCAGCGTGGGCCGCAACATCGCTATTGTAAAGCTGGCCATTGCGCCACTCGCAGCCCGCCGCTACGGGCTTCATCCCTAACGCCGTGTGCCCTGCCGCCACAAAGGCGCGTAATAGCTGGGCGGTGGCAATGGTTTTGCCGACATCGGTATCCGTGCCGGTTATAAAATAGCGTGGTTCTATCATGCTGATCTTGGCCTAAATTCAATAATCTGGCTGCCATCGGCGCTCTTTCTCGCCGGTTTATTTAAAGGCTTCCATGCGTGACCATAGACCACCTCATAGGTACACGGCAGCACGCCATTAGTGCGAAAGGTTTCATATTTAGCCACCACCTTTTGCCATGCGCTCTTACCCAATAAACCACGCGAGCGGCCTTGAGCCACATTGTGTGCACCAATATCTTTTAGATCTTGCATTACGGCCTTGGCGCTATCGTAAGTCATGGTGAGGTACTCCATATCCATCACTGGAGTACTTAAACCATTTTTCACCAAGGCATCGCCTAAATCGTGCATATCAATAAAGCGATTCACATGCTGGGCTTGATCCACCGCCGCAAACGATGCACGCAGCTCTTTTAAGGTATCTGGGCCAAGGGTGGCAAACATCAATAAACCGCCAGGCTTTAATACGCGGGTAAATTCTGCAAACGCCGCATCTGGCTCATTACACCACTGCAAAGTTAGGCTAGACCAAATCACATCGACCGATTCATTTGCTAGCGGTAGCGACTCAATATCGGCGCAAAGATAAGCCGCGCCTTGGCCACGTATAGAGGCCCACAGCTTTTTTAAACCGCCGCCTTCTTTGGCTCTTGCCACTTGCAACATGCCTGGCGCTAAATCTAGCTCGATCAACTGCGCGTCTTTATACAGCTCACGTAATTGTGGAGCGCAGTAGCCTGTACCGCAGCCAGCATCCAATACCACACTTGGATTCACTTTGATGTAATCCAAGCGCTCAAACATGCGATCCGCGACTTCGCGTTGCAACACCGCCGCCGCATCATAGCTGCTGGCTGCTTTATCAAAAGCCGCCCGCATGGCGGCTTTTTCAGTGTGAAACGCCTGACTCATGCCTCTGCCTTTGCAAATTTCATTTTAATAAATTCAATCACTACCGGTAATGCAGGAATGAGGACTAAAGCAATGGCGATTGAGCCAATGTTTTTAGCAATAAAAGGAATGCCACCTAGGAAATAACCTGCAGATAGCAGAGAAACTACCCAAACCGCTGCGCCAATCAGATTAAACATCAAAAAGCGGTGGTAACTCATTGCGGCCATACCGGCCACAAAAGGGGCAAAGGTGCGCACAATCGGCACAAAACGCGCCAGGATAATGGTCTTACCACCGTGCCTTTCATAAAAAGCATGGGTTTTTTGCAAATAATCCTGACGAAATATTTTAGAATCTTTATTAGCAAACAGCTTATGGCCAAAATAACGGCCAATAGTGTAATTAACCGCGTCACCTAAAACCGCAGCAGTAAATAACAGCCCCATCAAGACATACAAATTCATATGCCCACCACCCGCCAGCATCCCCGCTACAAACAAGAGCGAATCACCTGGTAAAAAAGGCATGATCACCACGCCAGTTTCTACAAAGATCACCGAAAACAACAAGGCATAAACCCAGTTGCCATATTGGCGAATAATCTCGGCCAAATACACATCAAGGTGCAGAAAAACATCTACTGGATTGAATTCCATGTTTTCTCTCTTTAAACATAAAAACGCCGACGATCAAATCGCCGGCGTTTTGGGTGGCGTTAAAACAACACCAATGGATATTCTCAGGCGCGTCTGCCGCGCCCCTCACTTTATACCACTGCTTCTTCTTTGATTCTAACCGGCTTAACCATGTTTTCACGGGTTACGCCTAGCATCAGCAACAATGGCGATGCCACCAGTACCGATGAATAGATACCAAATACAATACCAATAGTCAGCGCCATCGCAAAACCATGCAAGGCAGCACCACCAAAGATCAACATGGATAAGACCATGCACTCGGTGGAGCCGTGGGTGATGATAGTACGGCTAATCGTTGCGGTAATCGCGTTATCAATCACCTGAGGCACCGTTTTGCCACGTAGATTTGGCTTGCGGAAATTCTCACGAATCCGGTCAAACACCACCACCGATTCATTCACAGAATAACCCAGCACCGCCAAAAGACCTGCCAGCACAGTCAGGGTGAATTCCCACTGAAATAAAGCAAAGAAGCCCAGAATAATGATCACATCGTGCATATTGGCGATCACCGCCGATACCGCAAAACGCCATTCAAAGCGAATCGCCAAGTAAGCAATAATCCCCAAGCAAACCAGTAAAATCGCGGTTGCGCCGTGCGTCACCAGCTCGCTACCCACCGATGGGCCGATAAACTCGACTTTACGCAGCTCAACATCGCTACGATCTGTTTTGAGTAAATTCAACACTTCATTGGATAACTGAGCACTGGTTTTAGTCTTGATATTAGGAATCCGCACCATCACATCGCGGGTTGTGCCTAAGGACTGCACCTGGGCTTCGCCGTACTTTAAACCATCCACTTTTTCACGGATCTTGTTTAAATCAACCGACTGGCTATAACGCAGCTCCATCACCGTGCCGCCAGTAAATTCAACGCCAAGATTCAGGCCCTTCATTACCAAAAACACCACAGCCAACACAAAAGTAGCCAGCGAAATCGCCGTTGTGAGCTTGCCATAGCTCATAAATGGGATATCACGCTTTATATGAAAAAATTCAATCATGGCGATGCACCCTTACACAGACAGCGTCGTAACACGACGGCCGCCATAAATGAGGTTAATGATGCCGCGAGAAACAAAAACCGCGCTGTACATCGACGTTAAAATACCAATGCAATGCACCCAAGCAAAACCACGTACCGCACCAGAGCCAAAGATCAGCAGCGCAAGGCCGGCGATCAAGGTGGTGACGTTGGAATCCAAAATGGTGGCAAAAGCATGGCCATAACCATTTTGAATTGCGGCCTGTGGCGTCATCCCTGCACGCAGCTCTTCACGCACCCGCTCATTAATCAACACGTTGGCATCAATCGCCATACCCAATGCTAATGCAATCGCGGCGATACCTGGCAGCGTCAGCGTTACGCCAAGTAAAGACAGCAAGGCCAGCAAGAATAATAAGTTAGTGGCAAGACCAACAGTAGATACCACACCAAATACACGGTAGTAGATCATCATAAACACGGAGATCGCCAAGAAACCGTAAAGGGTGGAGTGGAAGCCACGGGCGATATTGTCTTTACCCAAGCTTGGTCCAATGGTGCGCTCTTCCACGATATTCATGGGTGCTGCCAAGGAGCCAGCGCGTAATAACAGCGCCGTATCATTCGCTTCAGCCACGCCCATCGAGCCAGAAATCTGCACGCGCCCGCCACCAATTTCGGAACGAATCACCGGAGCCGTCACCACTTCGCCCTTGCCTTTTTCAACCAAGACCATGGCCATGCGCTTGCCAATGCTTTCTTTCGTGAGCGTTTTAAAGATAGCCGCGCCGGTTGAATCAAGGTTTAAGTGAACCGCTGCTGAGTTTTGATCATCAAAGCCCGCTTGCGCGTCATTGATATTATCGCCTGTGAGCTCAACATCTTTTTTCACCAAAATAGGGCTAACACGGCCATTTGGGCCACGCTCATTCAACAACTCATAGCCAGCAGGCACATTGCCATTCAGCGCTTCAGACATTTTGGCTTGATCGTCTTCTACCATGCGCACTTCCAGCGTGGCAGTACGGCCCAGAATATCCTTGGCTTTTGAAGTGTCTTGCACCCCAGGCAATTGCACTACGATACGGCCTTCACCCTGCTGCTGAATAATCGGCTCGGCAACACCCAGCTCATTAACACGATTATTCAGAGTGGTGATGTTTTGCTTAACCGCATCATTCTTCAGCTGCTGTAAGGCGGCTGCAGAGTATGAAATCACAATTTTATTGTCGACAACATCAATTTGGCGCTGCTGCAAGACTTTACGCAAAGCTTTAACGGCTTCTTGCGTTGTGGCCTCATCCCGTAGCTGCACTTCTACGCTATCTCTGGTGCTGGCAATACGGCCGTAGCGAATTTTCTTGTCTTTTAGCTCACGGCGAACATCACCTGCAGTTTTCTCTAGCGCCTTATCAACCGCAGCTTTCATATCCACTTCAAGCAAGAAGTGCACACCACCACGTAGATCCAAGCCCAAGGACATTGGCTTTGCGCCAATTTTTGTTAACCAAGAAGGCGTATCAGACAGCAGATTTAAGGCCACGCTGTAGTCGTCGCCCAGCTTAGTTTGCAAAGCTTCTTTAGCCTTGAGCTGCACTTCGGTGTCTTTAAAGCGAAACTTAACTGAGTTGCCATCAAAAAAAGCGTCTTCAGTCTTTATGCCCGCATTTTTTAAAATGTCTGCGGCAGTATGTTGCAGCGCGGTATCCACTTTTACAGTGGCACGAACGCTGGCAATTTGTACTGCTGGGCTTTCGCCAAATAAATTAGGCAGGGTGTAGAGCGTTGCCAAAGCAACGGACAAGATAATTAACAGGTATTTCCAAATCGGGTAGCGATTCATAACGGGACCCAGAATGCGCAAAGGCGATGCTTTGTTTGAAAAACAAAGTCACCGCCTATTGGCTTTATTTGTTGTTTTTAATAGTGCCTTTTTCCAAACGCGCAGCAACTGCAGCACGTTGGATCAAGATTTCTACGCCATCGGCCATTTCAAGAGTGACATACTGCTCGTTCACCTTAATGATTCGGCCCAGAATACCGCTGCTGGTTGCCACTTCATCGCCCTTAGCAAGAGCAGCCAACAAAGCTTGTTGTTCTTTGGCGCGCTTTTGTTGTGGACGGATCAACATGAACCAGAACAAAACAAAAATCACGATCATAGGAAGGAAAGACATAAAGCTCATTTCTGCCGCCGGTGCGGCGCCTTGAGCAAACGCGGATGGAATGAACATATAGGGTCGGTTCCGTGTGAATAAAGCAAAGCGGGCCATTCTAGCCGCTGAACCGTACAAAATCTACCCAGCTTTTTTGCTATGGGTCATCAAAGCGGCTTAAACCACCTGTGCCCAGCAGCTAGATCAGCTTATGGCCTTTTTTTATTCAACAAATCGGAACTTTAACCACACAATATTGTCACCTTTTGACTACCCCTCTCTATCGCGGTGCTAGTTTTCTTTTAAAAACAAGCCATTAAGCCCCACTTTTGACATCAAGCCTGCCAATAACTAGGCCCAGAAGCGCTCCAACCAGTTTTTTTTATGCCACTTTGCCTGCGCCCCACGGGATAAAAAGTGCTCGGTATAGCGTTTATCACCTTCCATAATATGATTAGTGAGCCAGTGCCTTAAAAAATGCATCAATTCAAAAGTCACTGCCTCACCAGCACTTAGGCGAAGTTGTAGCTCGTTCATTTGATTTATTAAATCTTCGTGATGTTGCTTATGCGCATCGTAATCTGGATAACCCAAAATCCGCATCAAGCTTTCTTCCACGGTAAAGTGTGTTCGAGTGTAATCAGCCAAACGCCCCAAAATCTGGACAGAAGCCTCGCTACCATGGTGCTGGCGAATTGCATCGTGTAATTCATTCAGTAAATCAATCAGCACCTTATGCTGTTCATCAATTTCCTGAATCCCCACCGATAACTCATCAGTCCACTCAAAAAATAGTGCCATTGCCGCATCACTCCCTATGACTTGAATAATTTAATAGGAATCATGCCGCTGAGGTGCCACAGAATTATTGACGCACATCAAAGTTTGATATCAGCCTAGGGAAAGCCTGAATAAGAAACTGCCATAAAAATTGCCTATTGTAGATACCGTCTTGCCGGTCAAGCATTTTGATACTCAGCTTGATATTTTTTTTGTGTTTTCAGGACGCCGAAGCACAGGTGAACCAATTTGCGCATGCAAGCACCAAGCGCCGACATTTT
>NZ_JAWQUO010000036.1:0-50008 GCF_033446605.1 Iodobacter sp. CM08
GTTTCAATCGTCGAGCAGACCTGTGCGCTCTGATTCCTCGATTACTCAAAGCCGTGATGCAGGCTAAACCTTGTCCAAGAGGGGTATTTCAAGCCTTAATTGAGCAAGAGACATAATCAGGTAGCCATTTACTTGGGCAGTGGGAGTTTGCCGCTGAATACGTGGCGCAGGTGCAGTGGTTGGCACAGTTTGAATTAGCGGTTGCTACGGTGATTGTGGGCTATGTAGCGCTACGATATATGATGTTTTTTATGGCGAAGGATAGTGGTGCTGTGACTTATAAAGCAGCAATAATGTAGGGTGGGCAAGTGTTTATGCCTACGCATTCTGGACTCGCTGCGTGGGCTGGTGCTACAGCTTTTTTTGTAGGGCGGGTGAAACCCGCGGGCAATACTAAAAAGTATGCGGGTTTTATCCGCCCTAAGATGATTCGGTGCTTGCAAGTTAGATAGATTTGCTCTGGATAAGCAATAAAAAAGGCCGCAGCAGCGGCCTTTTTATATGGAGCTAAAGCGATTTACTCTGCTTTGCTCTCTGCGTCTGTAACTGCTGGTTCAGCAATGACTTCGCTCGTGATCATCGGATCAACAGCCACTTCTTCTGCTACGGTAGCGGTTTGTGGCTTTTTGCGATCTTCGATATTTTGTACGAATTTAGCTGCGGCTGTTTTTTCTTCAACAGTTACATCGCCTACTGGCTTGCCATTCAGATCAAAACGCTTGCCGCCACGGGCTACCGATTTAAGGTAGCGCACTTTGCGACAGTGAGCGGCAATGGCGCGGTGCACATGATTGGCACCAAACTGTGGCAGTGCTTTTTCTAGCTCTTTGTGAACACCGATCATTAAAGGCTTAAATTGCTTCATCACCGGATAGCGCTGATAAAGTAATTCAATAATCATAATTTGCTGCTGACGGGCAGATTTCTCGCCAATCGCAGATTGAAATGCTTGAGCTAAAGCTGAATTTTGATCGGTCATCATTAGAAAACTAGGGTTGGTATGAAGGGGTAGCTTACCTTAACTCTGCGTTTGCATATACCGTACTATCGCAAAGTGTCGCTTATCAGTCCTTTGCAAAACGGCTGCATATTTTGCATTCTCTAGCAAAAAACGGCTAAAAATCATTATTTTCGCTTAGTAAACCCATTATTTTGGCTATTTTTTGTCTTTTAAGGCCACTTTGTTCGGTTTTGGGCGCTAAGGGTAAAGAGTGCAATATTTGATGGAATGCATCGTTATTTGGCAATTACAGCGCCAGATTGTGGATTAAAACCAAAGAGCAGGCCGTGGCGGAGGCGATACTTACCCGCTGTTTAGGCTCTCTTACGCTGGCCCAGTGCCAATCTACCTTGATATTTTCATCAATAATTAAGCTGCTACCGCGTATGACTTGCTCGCGTAAATCTGCTTTAAACGCCGCTTCACGTAAAGTCCAAAGCAGGTAAAAACGTTCTTGAGATTCATCTGGCAAGGCATTTACCCAGTTTGCTTCGGCCTCGGCTAAGGCAAATTCAGCAAGTTTGGCGATATTTTTTTTATAGCGGCAGCTTTCTAGATCTAAGCCCACCCTTTCGGCGTTCACAGTTACGCCTAGATAATCCCCGCTATGCGAAATACTGCCGTGTAAATCAGGTGCTTTAAGCAAATAAGGGAAAAACTCGCCCTCCTCAATATCGCTCACGGCATAGCTGTCGCCCAATATGCGCTCTGCTGCTTTGGCCAACATCATCCGGCCCAAAATAAATTGCTGAGCGCGCAAGGGGGAATGGATGGTGGCGAGCTTAGCTTGGCTACTCGCCGATAGGGAGTTACTGGCGACGAGATCAACTGAGTGAATGAGGGTAAGCAGGACTTCGGCGTGCAGCATGCTAAAACTCGAGATGGTAGGCTGCTTATGATAAGCGCTTTGCTGGAAATTTATAGAGCGCTTTGCGCTGCGCCCTATCGTTAGCCGATTAACCTGCCTTGCCATCCGCCCTTGGCTTTAAATAGACTGGCATAAAGCGGCTGCCCCAGATAAGAAAAGCGGCTAAAGCACCTAAGGCTGCAGTGCAGAGCAGCGGTGTTTGCCATTGGCCAATAATATCGGCAAGGACACGGGCCAGAGTAACACCGTGGAGTAGGCAGTAGAGCGTCCAAGCCATGCGGCTAAGAAGTAGTGGCAGGCCGGCGTGGCCAAGGCTGACTCGGGTAGCAAAGCCCAGCAGCATGGTGCCAAAAAAGCCAATGGTCAGTGCATGTAGCGGAGCAAATCCTAAAATAGCCCAGCCGGCTAAGGCGGCAGCGTCTTGCACGGTGTAGAGCAGCATGGCGATGCCTGCCCAAGCAAACGCCAGATGCAGCATAGCTAATAAGCGGTTTTGCAGCGATGCAAATAGCCGCCAGCGCCAGCTGGTATAAAGCAGCAGGCCTGCAAACAGCGTATCCACACCAATACTATTATGCCCAGCCAGCTTAAACGCTGCATGGGCCCAAGCCAGCGCAAGCATGGCGTTAAGCAGCCAGCGCGGCCGCCAAGCGGTGTAATTAGCGAGCGCGTTGGCGGAGAAAAACGGCAGCATTCTATGGCTTACGGTTAAAAAAACCGGTAATAAGAATCCCCACAGGCCGATTTCTACCATGCTGAGCCAGCTATTGGTCGAGGAAAATGCCGCCCAAAACAGCGCAAATCCTTGCCCTAGCCAACCTAAGCCAAAGGCAAGGGCAATAGCGATGGCATGGCTGCGATCTGTGGCATGGCTGGCTAAGATTCGGCTAAACCATACCCAGCAGGCGGCTCCCCAGCTAAGGAAATGTAGCGCAATGCCTAAGATTAGCAATGAGGGCCATGCCAGCGCTGCAATCAGCAAGGCGCTGCCTAGGGCGTAGCCCAAGATAATTGGCACATACAGCGGTGCGCTTGGGCTGGCAACGTTTAGCCACTTTGGTCCTGCCGTATAAATAAAGCCCAACATAAACAGCGGAAAAAAACCATACAGCATCAGATAGCCGTGTAAAAAAATCGGCGCAATGCTGCTTGCCAGCGTGCTGCCCTTGGCTCTGAGTAGCATCTCGCTAGCCCACCAAGCAAGGCTGAGGATCAGTAAAAGCGTGCCGCTAAAAAAGCCGATGCGATGTGGGGCACTAAGGAAGGTTTTCATTTTTCAGTACCTTGCATACGTCGGTTTGCCATTTTCTGGCCCATGGTTGCCAAGGTGGCCGTATCGAGTAATTGTGCGGCATAGGGGTAGATGGCTGTTTCTTCTAGCTGGGCATGGGCTGAGTAGCGATTAGCAAAGTCCTCTGCTAAAGCCAGTGGTAATACCCCGCCCTTGCTAGCCGCTAGCGGTACTAAATAGCGTCGTACTTCTTGCCAGAGCAGGCCTAGCGTGGCGTGTTCGGCGCTGGTGGCCGCAATGATGGCTTGCAGCTCTGGTTGGCCGTGCTGGCTTAATAGTGGGAATAAATCGAGATCTTCGTCATCGTGGTGCAAGGGGGCTGCGATATCAAAATAACGCAGGATGCTTGCTGCTGCCTCTTGAGCTTTGGCATCTGCGCCGTTTTTAAGCAGGTGCAGAGCAAGCTTGTGTGTTAGAGCCGCGTACTGACGCACCCTGTCATGACAGGCGGTCAGCATGGCAATGGGTGTTTCAAATGTGACCGATTCGGATGAAAACAACATCATCTGTAGCTCCTAATAATTCCCGACTAATTTAGTCGGATTCTACTTGAGTAAAGCTGAAATTCTGTTGATCCACGGCAAATTATTAATAATTTACAATCTTACGTATGTTGGTAGAAATACTTATGTAGTTAATTGACAAGTACAAGATTCAAGTAAGTACATGCACGTTTACAAGCTATAATCACCGCCTTGTAAAAATACACATTGAGGCATTATGGAAGAGCAGGGCGCAGTACCGCTGCAGGGCAATGCAATCCAGCGAGCAAATATCAAGCCTTATGCGAATGAGCAGCGGCTGTTTATAATTATGGCGCTGATTTCTGGCTTGTGTTGGCTAGGGCTAACCATCGCTACTTTGGGAATTATCTGGATCATTATGCTGGTGCTGTATCTCATCGGCTTATTTGGTTTTTCATATTTTATTTCTTATGTGCGGGGTAATGGCGTACGCGTTACCGCAGAGCAATTCCCAGATTTACATGATCGCTTTGTAGCCTGCTGCCAGATTACCGGTGTAAGCAAGTTGCCAGAGTTTTATTTAATGACCGGCAATGGTGCTTTAAATGCCTTTGCAACACGTTTTTTACGCCGTTATTACGTGGTTTTATTAAGCGATATTGTGGATGCATTGCAGGATGATCCTGAAGCGCTTAACTTTTATATCGGCCATGAATTAGGTCATATTGCACAAAAGCATCTGGTTCATCACTGGTGGCTGGTGTTTGCAACGTGGATTCCTCTGCTAGGCACGGCTTATTCGCGGGCCAGAGAATACAGCTGTGATCAGTATGGCTTAGCTTGCAGCAGTAATAAGCAAAGCGCAGTACATGCGTTGGCAGTACTCGCTGCGGGGAGCACCCGTTGGAAAACACTGAATACCCAAGCCTATATCGCTCAGACTAAGGATACCGATGGCTTCTGGATGGCGGTTAATGAGCTGACTGCTGATTATCCATGGCTGTGCAAGCGCGTGGCGCGAATTGAAAAAGGCGAAGAAACCGTATTTCCACGGCGCAATATTTTTGCTTGGCTGATTTCTGCCACCATCCCCAATACCGGTTTTGGTCTGATCGGAGCGATGGTAGTTTATCTTTATCTGCTGCTGATTCTGGTACCGATCTCTATTTCTGCCTATAGCACATATCAAACTAAAGCACTGAATGCTAAAACCCGTGTTGAGTTAAGCCAAGCTTATGCTGCTGGCCATACTGCGGCAAATTTAGTTGGTCAGTTCTACGCAGAAAATGAATATGCTCCTGCTGATTTAGAAGCTTTGGGCTTTAAAAAACCAGCTAATGGCATTGTTAAAGATGTTGAACTGGATTCCGAATCCGTTGAAGTAACGGTGACATTGAATGCGCCGCATCAGGATAAGAAAATTATTCTGAGCCCATCGGCCAATGAGAATGGCCAGATTAGCTGGAGCTGCCTTGTTGCTGGCAAGGTTAACGCTGATGCGCTGCCAGATCATTGCGAACTTATTCCTGATGAAAATGATACAGAGCACACAGAAGATTCAACATTGTTAGGCAAGCTATTCCGCAAGCTTAAGTAAGCATAAAAAAGGGCCACTAGACATATTGTTTAGCGGCCCTTCTTTTATACTTAAAGCTATTTAAATATCTGCTTCAGCTTCATTACCACGCGCCTCTAGCCAAGCTTTGCGGCTGCTGGCCTCGGTCTTGCCCATCAGCATATGCATCAGCTCACGGGTATTGAGCGCTACATCGTCGTTAATGCCCACGCGCAGCATGCGGCGGGTATCAGGGTTCATGGTGGTGTCGAATAATTGCTCGGCATTCATTTCACCAAGCCCTTTAAAGCGGCTAATGCTCCATGCATTTTCACGCACTTTTTCGACGCGAAGCTTGTCTAAAATAGCCGTTAACTCGCCCTCATCTAGCGCATAAAATTTACGCGGTGGCTTGGCCTTGCCACTGCCAGCCACGTCTACACGGTATAACGGTGGCTGGGCCACATGAATATGCCCCGCTGCAATCAGCTGCGGAAAATGGCGATAAAACAGCGTGAGTAGCAGCACCTGAATATGGCTGCCATCTACGTCCGCATCCGACATGATGATGATTTTTCCGTAGCGCAGGCCAGATAAATCCGCCTTGCTATCCCCTAGCGTATGCGGATCAACCCCAATGGCAACCGCCATATCGTGTACTTCATTATTGGCAAAAATCTGGTCGCGATCGACTTCCCAAGTATTCAGCACCTTACCGCGCAGCGGCAGAATGGCTTGAAAATCCTTATCACGGCCTTGCTTGGCTGAGCCCCCCGCCGAATCACCCTCAACTAAAAATAACTCGCAGCGCTCGGTTTCATCCGATGCGCAATCGGTAAGCTTGCCGGGTAAAACCGCCACGCCAGAGGATTTTTTCTTTTCTACTTTTTGCGAGTTTTTTTGCCGCGCTTGCGCTGCACGGATGCACAGCTCAGCTAGTTTTTTAGCTAGATCAACGTGTTGATTTAGCCAAATTTCAAATGGTGAGCGCACCACGGTAGAAACCAGCTTTAAGCCATCACGGCTGGTTAGCTTATCTTTAGTTTGGCCTTGAAACTGTGGGTCTAGAATTTTGGCAGATAGCACAAACGAGCAGCGGCCAAATAAGTCTTCTGGCAGTACTTTTACGCCCTTAGGCAGCAGGCTGTGAAATTCAATAAAGGTTTTAACCGCCTGAAACACGCCATCACGTAAGCCTGACTCATGGGTGCCGCCGGAAGGCGTGGTGATCAGATTAACGTAAGATTCGCGGTTAACAGGGCCTTCATCGGTCCAAGTTAGCGCCCAAGCGCAACCTTCACCTAGCGAAAAGGTATCGTCAACCTGCTCGATATATTTCTCACCCTCAAAAATAGGGATGAGCTGGGTGTAACCCGCTACTTTTTCAGATAAATAACCGGTTAAGCCATCAGGGTAGCACCAGCTCTTATTGATCATTTCGCCATTGGCTTGCTCAATAGCTAGATTGACCACAAGGCCAGGCAAGAGCACGGCCTTGGATTTGAGCTGATGTTCTAAATCTGCTTGCGGAATCAGCGGCGAATCAAAGTATTTAGGATCAGGCTCAACATAAACGCTGGTTCCACTGTCTTTTTTAGCGCAGCTGCCTAGCACCACTAGCGGCTCAATCACATCGCCGCTACCAAATACTAAGCGGTGCAACTGACCATCGCGTTTGACTTCAACCTCTAAACGCGTGGATAGCGCATTGGTGACTGATACGCCAACGCCATGCAAGCCGCCAGAAAACGCATAAGCACCGCCGTCTTTTTTATCGAACTTACCGCCAGCGTGCAGCTGGGTAAACACCACCTGCACTGTTGGTACGCCTTCTTCTGGGTGTATTCCAACCGGAATGCCACGGCCATTGTCAGAAACGCGCACGCTTTGATTGCGATACAGCACCACATCAATTTTGGTGGCGTAGCCGCCCAAAGCCTCATCGGCCGCGTTGTCGATGACTTCTTGGCAGATGTGCAGTGGGTTATCGGTGCGAGTGTACATACCCGGGCGGTGCCGGACAGGATCAAGGCCCTTTAAGACCTTAACGGAGGATTCGTCGTATTTAGGAGTTGCCATGTTTCACGTGAAACCGATTACTAAAGTGCCTCGGAGTCTAGCAAGCTGAGACAAAATTAACTACCACAAGGCTAGATATAAAAAATCTAGGGTGGGCACAAGGCTTTATCGTGCCCACGCGGGCGATGGTTAAAAATCATGCAAATAAATACGTGGACACGGGGGCCCACCCTACATTACCTATCCTTCATCACCCGCCCAAGCCTCGCCGATATTGAATTGCTTCGGCAATATGGCTGGTGCTAATGCCGTCTTCTCCGGCTAGATCGGCAATGGTTCTGGCTACTTTCAACACGCGGTGGGTGGCGCGGGCGGAGAGCGATAGTTTTTGGATCGCGGTTTGCAGTAGGCCTCGGGCCTCGTTGTTTAAGGGGCAATGTTGTTCTAGTAATTTGCCGCTAAGCCGCGCATTGGGCGTTTGTTGCCGCGCTTCTTGTTTGAGGTGAGCCGCTGCCACACGTTGCCTTACTACGCTGGATAATTCCCCTGTGGCCGCGGCCAGCAGCGTACTTTCTGGTAATAATGGCACTTCGATCACTAGGTCAATTCTATCCATAAAGGGGCCGGATAATTTGCTTCGGTAGCGGGCAACTTGATCGGGCGTGCAGCGGCAGGCTTTCTTTGGGTGGCCCAAAAAGCCGCATGGGCAGGGATTCATGGCGGCGATCAATTGGAAATCGGCAGGGAAGATGGTTGAATGCGCGGCACGAGCAATATGAATTTTTTGGCTTTCTAGTGGCTCGCGTAAAACCTCTAACACCTTACGATCAAACTCGGGTAATTCATCTAAAAATAATACGCCGTGATGGGCTAAGGAGATTTCGCCTGGCTGCGGCACACTTCCTCCGCCCACTAAAGCCACCGCAGATGCGGTGTGATGGGGCGCTCGGTAAGCGCGAACTCCAAAGCGGCTGGCATCTAGACGCTCTCTACCTAGTGATTGAATTCTGGCGGCTTCTAGCGCTTCCAGCTCATTCATCTTGGGAAGCAAGCTAGGCAAACGCTGCGCCAGCATGGATTTTCCTGTGCCGGGAGGGCCAATTAAGAGCAGGCTGTGCCTACCTGCTGCGGCAATTTCTAGTGCGCGTTTGGCCTGTTGCTGCCCTTTTACCTCGCTTAAATCGAGCATGGCTGGTGGCGCTTCTATCGCCAGTGGCTGGGCGATAGGCAGTGGATCACTGCCTAGTAAATGACGGCAAACTTGCATCAGATGAGTCGCCGAAAGCACGCTGGCGCTGCTGAGTAAGGCGGCTTCTGCGGCGCTGGCGGCGGGTAAAATAAGCGTTCTATTTGCCGCTTGGGCAGCCCAAGCCATACCTAGCGCACCACGAATAGAGCGTAGTTCACCCGATAGCCCTAACTCGCCAGCGAATTCAAAATGATTAAGCTGCTCTAAAGGAAGCTGACCACTTGCTGCCAAAATGCCTATGGCAATGGGTAAGTCAAAGAGGCCTGATGATTTAGGTAAATCGGCAGGGGCCAGATTGACTGTGATACGTTGGTTGGGAAATTCAAAACCGCACACGGCGAGGGCCGCCCGAACCCGTTCACGGCTTTCTTTGACTTCTAAATCGGGTAAGCCTACCAAGTTAAAAGCCGGTAAACCGTTTGCCAAGTGGATTTCTACCAGCACGGCACTCGCTTCAATACCAATCATGGCGCGGCTATGGATAATGGCGAGTGACATTCAGCAAGCCCGTAATAAGATCCTTATAGTGTAGGCTCTGTTTTCAGATGTTTCTGAGACAGATCATCGGCGTTTACACCGCAGATGTATCCCATGGATGAACCGTATGCTGCTAGAGCAATTAAGCGAAGAGCCCGTCCCTTTGCCAGATTTTCGTAATTTTGGCGTTATTTTGCGTATTTTAGTCGTGGTGCATTTGGGGATGTTGGCTTACGTATTATTGGGTCTATCACGTTGGGAAGAGTGGCCATTAAGGCTGGGTGAGGCGGCAATGTGGGTGGAGCTGCCGCTATTAGGTACTTTATTAGGCTTGGCCTTAGCGGCGCCTTACTTAAAGCCGCTTTCTTTCCGGACTGGCATTGTCTTGGTTAATTTGCTGGCGATGTTGCTGGTGTACGGGCAAAGAAAAGTACTTACTTCTTTGCTGCTACCTCAGACTGGCTTGCTTCCTGCGCTGCTGTTTACCATGATGTTGGTAGTGTCTTTAATGCTTTACATGCGTTTGCGCTGGAAATCTTTGTCACCAAGGCTCACTGAAGCAAGATTGGCGGCGCTGCAAGCAAGGATCCGGCCACATTTCTTTTTTAATAGCTTAAATGCGGTGTTGTCATTGATTCGTCGTGAGCCACGGCGGGCAGAGCAAGTGCTAGAAGACTTGGCTGATTTATTCAGAGTGGTGATGGTGGATAAGCAGCAGCTGGCTAGTTTGAAGTGTGAACTTGAAATTGCTCGGCGTTATTTAAATATTGAAGCCGTGCGCTTAGGCGATAGGTTGAAGGTGGAATGGGATATCAGCGATGCGCCCTTGATGGCCGCCCTGCCCCCTTTGCTATTGCAGCCCTTGTTAGAAAATGCAATTTATTACGGCGTAGAACCTATATTGGAACCAAGCCCAGTTCAGGTTCGAATTTATCAGAAAGATACGCAAGTGCATCTAGTCATTAAAAATGCGTTACCACCCGTAGGTACGGTAAGCCAGCATCGAGGCAATGGCATGGCGCTAGACAATATCCGCCAGCGCTTATTGCTTCACTTTGATGCTGAAGCCAATTTAAGCACTTACGCGAATAACGACTATTATCAAATACATATTGTCTTGCCTTACCGGGAGATTCCCCATGGGAACACCATTGCGCCTTTTCCTTGTTGATGACGAAATCCCTGCCTTGCGCAGGTTACAAGATGTGTTGGCTGATGTGGCTGATGAATGCCCGCACGATGTTGTAGGCACCGCTACTAGTGGCATGGCAGCCCTTGCCGCGCTGGCAGAAGCCGATGCAGATGCGGTGATTGTGGATATTCAAATGCCACAAATGAGTGGTATTGAGCTGGCCAGAGAGCTAAGCCATTTCTCGCACCCTCCTGCGGTTATTTTTGCTACCGCATTTGAAGAGTACGGCGTTGCCGCCTTTGAAGTGCGTGCCGTGGATTACTTATTAAAGCCTATCCGTAAGGAACGGCTACTTTCTGCTTTGAAGCGGGTACAGGATATGCGTTCTGCTCGAGTTCAAGCCGAGCCTGCTAGCCATGCTCGCAGCCATTTCAGCGTTACAGAACGGGGCCGAGTGCATTTAATCCCTGTTTCTGATGCTTATTATCTTAAAGCTGAGCAAAAATACATCACGCTGCGCACAAGGGATCGTGAGTATTTGCTGGAAGATTCTCTGACCCGATTAGAAGAAGAGTTTGGCAATCACTTTGTACGCATACACCGTAATTGCTTGGTGGCGCGCGATATGATGTCTGGCTTTGAAAAATCCGCCATAGGCGGCAGCGAAGCACACTGGCAAGTGATTTTACGCGATTTACCAGAGCGCTTGGCAGTGAGCCGTAGGCAGCAGCACGTGATTAAAGAACTTAAAAAATTAGAAAGCGAAGGCCGTTAAAAGCACCGTTTGCTAGAGTCACTTGCTTGGCCAAGGTAAATCCCAAGGCGAGTCGATGGTGGCGAGTTGCGCTTCTAGCCCTTGAAAGGCAGATCCTGATTCTGGAGCCAGTAAAATTCGCTGCTGTTCTCCTTGATAATCAAAATCTAAAGCCCAAGCGTGTAAATAGCCACGATCTGCTGGTGTGCCGCCATAGCGCTCATCGCCCAAAATAGGGCTGCCCAAGCTTTTCAGGGCAACGCGTAATTGATGAGTGCGACCACTGAGTGGTCTAAGTACAAACAATCGTTGGCCCGTTTGCATATCTCCATAACTAAAAAATTGTGTGGCCGCTTTTAACTCACCATCACGACTTAAGCGCCAAGAGCCTCCCCTGCCTTTTTCCATTGCACCCTTGACCCAACCTTGTTTTTTGGATGGTTTTTTGTCAGAGATGGCTAGGTAATATTTATGAATACGATGCTCGGCAAAGGCGGTTCCAAAGTAGCGAGCGGCTGCAGCACTTTTGGCAAAAAGCAGTAAACCAGAGGTGAGTTTATCGAGCCGATGCACGGGCCAAAGTGGCATTCCGCCTAGTGTTTGGCGTAATACCTCAACAAAGCCCAACTCATCCTCTTCTTTGTGAAAAGATAAGCCAGCTGGCTTAATCGCCACTAAAAAGTCTGGGTGATCGTAAACAACAAAGTTACTCATATATAAGCATAATCTAATTTAGTGTAAGGTTGTTGAGATAGCAAATTAATATAGGGCGTAAGCATAAATATATGCTCAAAAAAAAACTATTTTGGCAGGCTATTCTAATCTCTATCCTAGCCTGCATAACGGTGACGTTGTTTGCTGCGTGGCTGGCTAGGGAGCAGGCAAAAGAAGAGTTGCAGACTTATCTTACCGATGTGGTTGAGCAAGCCATGTTGCGTAGTAGTCGTGCATTTACGGTGAGTGGCGATATTTTGGCTAAATTAGATCGCTTAGATCTAAAGGACTGTAGTGACGCCCATCAACGGCAGCTCCGTGATTTTACCTTTAAAGAGCTGTTTATACGTGATGTATTGTATGCGCCCAATCAACAGGTACAGTGCTCGCAGTCTAGCCACATCGTTTATTCTTTACCGCCACGCGATCAGCAAACTGTATTGGGGCGCTCGCTTTGGTTTGCATTTAAAGGGGATTTACCTCGGCCCTCTGTTTTATATGGCTCCGGCCCGCATTATGTGGTGATGGATTCACAATATTTAGTAGATATTTTGCCAGTTAAAAAACGCGAGCTTTATATCGAAGCCGTGCTGAATCATCGAGTGTTGGCGAAAACGAAGGGTGTGAAAGCATACGATCAATCATGGTTGCAGCAATCTAGGGTTAGCCCAACTAATCCTAATTATAAAATGACCGCCTACTTGCCCCCCAAAGAGCTGCAGCGTGCTTGGTTAGCTTCCTTTAAAGATTTGCTACCGCTCGGTTTTATTATTTGCGTGCTACTCATCGGCATTATTGCTTGGCTTACTCGCCGTAGCTTTACCCTTGGCGTGGAAATTATCGAAGGCCTGCAATTGGGTGAGTTTGTGGTGCATTACCAACCTATGGTTGCACTGGCTAATGGAAAAGTGTGTTGTGCTGAGGCGCTATTACGTTGGCAGCGGCAAAATGGCTCAAAAATTAGCCCGGATATTTTTATTGCCTATGCCGAAGAAAATGGCCAAATCAGCCTACTGACGCAGTTTGTGCTAGAAAAAGTGATTACGGACTTAAGCAAGCTGAGTAATCTGGATATATCGGTTTCGGTTAATTTAGCAGGAGCGGATTTAGCCTCGCCTCTATTTGTAGAAAACTTGGCTGCGCTCTGTAAAAAACATCATATTGCACCTAACCGTATCGAGCTAGAAATTACCGAGCGTAGCTTAGTGCTAGGCCCAAGCGCGATTGACACCATAAGCCGCTTGCGGGGTGCTGGGCACCTTATTTTGATTGATGATTTTGGTACGGGTTATTCAAGCCTGAGCTATTTGCATAATCTGCCGGTTGATCTACTAAAAATCGACAAGAGTTTTGTACAAGCGCTAGGTAGTGGTGCTGCTACGCACCATGTGGCCTCGCATATTGTGCAAATGGCGACGGCCCTTGGCTTAAGTGTGGTGGCAGAAGGAATCGAAACGAGCGATCAGGCCGAGATACTTAAAGAAATGGGGGTTGAGTGGGGCCAAGGCTGGCTTTATGCCAAAGCCATGCCTTTCGATGACTTGTGTAAATTCTTGCAAGCACCTACCCCTACTCCCCTTAAACCGCTAAGCTCCAGCCCTTTGCCAGACGCTGTATGAAACTTACCCTCATTGCTGTTGGGCATAAAATGCCAGACTGGATAGACGCCGGTTATAAAGAATTTGCCAAACGGATGCCGCGCGATTTTCCGCTGCAGCTATTAGAGCTAAAGCCCGATAAGCGTGGCAGCGGCAAAACAGCGCAGCAGGTTATGGTGGACGAGGCAGAGCGCATCCTAGCCGCTATTCCTCAAGACGCCCGCGTGCTGGCTCTGGACGAGCACGGTGCCAATTGGACCACCATGCAGCTGGCAGACAAAATGAAGACTTGGCAGATTGATGGCCGTGAAACGGTGTTTATCATCGGCGGCACCGATGGCCTAGATCCAAGCGTTAAAAAGCGTGCCGATCAACTATTACAACTCTCCGCCATGACCTTGCCCCACGGCATGGTGCGGGTGATTTTGGCCGAGCAGCTGTATCGCGCCGTATCCATTATCAATAATCATCCTTATCACCGCGAGTGATGGCATCGTTATCTTGCTTGAAAATGTAGGGCGGGTGAAACCCGCGGACTTTTTAATGCGATCCATCATTCCATTGCCATATTATTCACAGCGCGGGTTTCACCCGCCCTACACGTCAGATACCTATGCCCACAACCCAACTCTACCTTGCCTCTGGCAGCCCACGCCGCAAAGAATTACTAGCGCAGATTGGCGTGCAATTTACGCGCATCTCCGCCCCTATCGACGAAACGCCGCTACTGAATGAAAGTGCCAAGGATTATGTGCTACGGCTAGCCAAGCTAAAAGCCGAGGCAGGCTGGCAAGCCATGCTGGAGCAAGGCTTAGCTGCCCTCCCCGTTTTAGCCGCAGACACTACCGTGGTGCTGGATGGGCAAATTTTAGGCAAGCCGATCGATGCCTTGGATGCCATCGCCATGCTAGAGCAGCTATCTGGTCGCAGCCACGAAGTGTTTACTAGTTTGGGTTTACGCACCGATACCGGCACAGAAGTCGTGCTATCGGTTAGCACCGTCACCTTTATGCCACTTAGCCCCGCCCAAATCGCCGCCTATGTTGCCAGTGGCGAGCCTATGGATAAAGCAGGCAGCTACGGCATTCAAGGCACGGCAGGCATGTTTATTTCAGACCTGCAAGGCAGCTTTAGCGGCGTCATGGGCCTGCCCTTGCACGATACAGCTGCCCTACTTGCCCGTCATGGCTTAGGCTTTTTAGCTGCTTAACCTTATAAAACGTTAATTTTTAGCTAAAAACTAGGCTAACTCTAAGCTTGTTCACATTGTGCTTACAGTATGACATTTAGAATAAATGGTCTACCTGATGTCAAAAATGGGCGCTACCTGACCATTTTTGTCACATTGCTGCTAGCCATCGCAATAAAAAAGCCCCAATGGGGCTTTTTTTATATTTAAATCAGCTGGTGCCGTTGGGGTGAATCGAACACCCGACCTACTGATTACGGGTCAGTTGCTCTACCAACTGAGCTACAACGGCATCATCAATCAAGTATATGGCAGCTTCAGTTAAAAATCTGCCGTTAATCAGCTTTGCAGTAAAAGTGGCATAGCTGGGCACCTATATTGCTATGTCATATTCAAGCGAAGCAAAGACCTCGCTAAATAATGCTCAGGGAAAAAGGCTTTTTAATTAAAGACTTAGGAGCAAGAGATGAAAAACATACAAAAGGGTTTTACCCTGATCGAACTGATGATTGTGGTCGCCATTATCGGTATTTTGGCCGCAGTTGCGATTCCGTCTTATCAGGATTACACCAAGAAAGCGAAGTTCCAAGATATTGTTTCTGCAGCAGAATCTGTTCGTACTTCAATTAGTTTGTGTTTAAGTGAAAATGGCGGCGATGCAACTCTATGTGATACAGCAACTAAAGTAGGTTTAACCGCAATTACCAATTCAAAAGAAGCGGCCACTGCTTTGGCAATTACAGCGGTTACTGCAGCGATTACTGCAACAGGGAACGCTGGTTCGGGAGGGTATACATATATTAATACACCTACTGTACCAGCAGGTGGAACGCAAATTGTTTGGACTCAAACAGGAACTTGTTTAGCAGCAAAGGCGTGTAAAAACTAAATTATTTAAAAATCAATGGCTTAATACGAAAAGACCACATTAAATATATGTGGTCTTTTTTATTGCAGGATCAATATATCCTTGAAAATTATCTTAAATTCTTTAAAAAATGGCCGATTTACCTAGCTTACCTAAGAGAACTCTTGGGCATTTTTACTTGCAGGCTTATCGCTGTTTTCACTCGCTAACAATGCATTAGATATACAATATATAATAAACTTCTAATTTTTATTGAACCATTGGCACGGCTATTGCTTATACCTTGCCACACACAAAAATCATAAGTAAAGCACAGCAGGGGCAGTGTTTCTTAATGATTCAGGGATAAAATTATGAAAAGCATGCAAAAAGGTTTTACATTGATTGAATTGATGATCGTTGTAGCGATTATCGGTATTTTGGCTGCTGTAGCGATTCCTTCGTATCAAAATTACGTTGCAAAATCTTTTGCTGCTGCGTCGTTGGCAGAAATTGATGCTTTCAGAACTCCATATGACAGCAAGCTTTCTGATGGTGAAACGCCTATATTTGGTGCAGATCCAGCTGCTGTTGGTTATGTTGGTAAGATAACTACGGCGCATTGCACATTAAGTACAGTTACTAAAGATGGCGGTATCCTTTGCACAATGCTTAACCAGCCTAAAGTTCTTGCTGGTAAGGTATTGCAAATGACTCGTTCAGCTTCTGGCGAGTGGGAATGTCAGACTACAGCAGTATGGGCAGATGAGGCTTTGAAAGCGTTGCCTAAGGGTTGCAAAAATAGCTAATTAGGATTTATATCATATAAATTAAATGGCCTACCAAGCAGTAGGCCATTTTTTATCTTTAGTATAAAACTTCCTCAAAATATTATCCTTTCATTGTCTCTATCGTTCCGTGCTCCTTATGCTATAGGGCCATTGAGATCAGGCTTTTTATTTTGAATAAAATAAAACCAAAAAATATGATCCAGTGCTATTTGTGAGTGCTGAAATTTTCCTCTACTTTTAGAGATAGTTGTTGGAGCGCAATATGAAAAACGTACAAAAAGGTTTTTCTCTAATTGAATTGATGATTATTGTGGCAATTATCGGCATATTGGCTGCAGTAGCGATTCCTTCGTATGCAAATTACCAAGCTAAAGCAAAGATAGCTGCAGGCCTGGCTGAAATTACACCGGGAAAAACAGTGGTAGAGGTAAAGTTGAATAACGGTGAGAGCATTGCAAATGCAGCAGCTATTGGCTTAGCAGCGACTACCCATAATTGCACAATCACTGCAGAAGTTGCGAATACAGGTATTGTATTTATTTCATGCTTAATGGCTAATGCGCCAGGGAAAATTTCTGCGGCAAAGATTACATGGACACGTGCTGTTGGTGGTGAGTGGACTTGTGCGACGACAGGCATTGTGGCGGGTTTCGAGGATTTAGCACCTAAAACGTGTAAACAGGCATAGGCATTTAATAGGTTGTGGTGCATTGTGCCGAAAATAAACACGCTTAATTTGAAACGTGGCCTGTCCTTTTTATTTGCTTGGTCGTCCTGCTCTACCACACATGGCTCTTCGCCCCTGCGCAGCTTCTATTTCCTCTGCGAAATAGACATGGTCTGTCCCTGTAGACTTTGTTTTAGTGGGGCCGCGCCTTTGGGAAGGCCGTAAGGCGCAAGGTTTCGTAGGGTGTCAATAAGCGAAGCGCATTGCACCATATGCTGCTGATTGATACTGCAAAAGCCCCGTATCTAATATGGATATGGGGTTTTGTTTTTTGTGGGATTTGTGCGCACGGTGCAATGCGCTATCGCTTATTGACACCCTACCAAGGCGGCAGCTAGTAAATGAGCCATGTGATTAGGCGTATGTTGGGTTAATTCTGTACTAGATTAATAAGATGCCTAATTATCGACGCGCTTGGCATCTAGGCGGCACTTATTTTTTTACGTTGAATTTGCTGCAAAGAGCAAATAATGATTTATTGGTACGCCATATTGATTTGTTGCGTAATGCGGTGCGGCATGTGCGTTTATCTCATCCTTTTGTGATTCATGCTTGGGTGGTGTTGCCTGAGCATTTGCACTGTATTATTGAGCTGCCCGCTAATGATTTTAATTTTGATGTGCGCTGGCGTTTAATTAAAATCATTTTTTCAAAATCTTTGCCAAAAACGGAATGGCGTTCAGAGTCGCGTATTCAGCGTGGTGAACGTGGAATTTGGCAACGTCGTTATTGGGAACATTTAATTCGGGATGAGCGAGATTTTATGGCGCATATGGATTATGTGCACATCAATCCGCTCAAGCATGGTTTAGTGAATAAGGTGTTGGATTGGCCTTATTCAACATTTCATTTATTGGTAAAGCAAGGTGTTTATCCTGCAAATTGGGCAGGAGGGGGTGAAGAGCAAATTAGCTATAAAGCGTAGTTTGTTTTTCTGTTTTGATGGCACAAGGTGCAATGCGCCCTCGCTGGGCGACGTAAACGTTGCATACAGAGCTTATTCGCACCCTACAATTGGTGTAAACGTCATACGCAGAGTTTTATTAACATCCTACAAAGGCAATGCGTATGGTTTCGTAGGGTGTCAATAAGCGATAGCGCATTGCACTGTTGATTGATGCCACAACAAGCCCCTGGCTAAGTACCCTCTTTAGCAATCCTCACCCCTTAAAAATCTCCCTCACATCCCTTGCGCCCCATTCTGGGAAGTGTTTGCGCACTAGTGTATTTAAATCCACTTCAAAAGCGCGCCATTTAGCGAGTTCATCTTGCTCGTCGCTGGCGGAGTGGGCGGCGGCTTGTTCGATCATGCCTGCGCCGGCGGTGGCGTTGCTGAGGCGGTCGATGATGATGAAGCTGCCGGTGCCTTTGCAATCGTGGTAGCTATCAAACACCACTGGGGCGTTGAGGATGATGCGGCAGAGGCCGATTTCGTTGAGTTTTAACTCGGCGGCTGCTACGTGCTCCATGCTGTTAACGTCTACACGGTGGGCGATTTGATTAATGCGGCCAAAGACGTTTTTGCCAGCCAGTTTAAAGCCATATTCTTTGCCAACGGTGAGCGGTGCTTCGTTCATCCATACGATGTGCGCGTCAAAAGACTGGCCGATTTGCGGGGGAGTTTCGCTGGTTTTAACCAGCATATCGCCACGGCTGATGTCGATTTCTCTATCCAATGTCAGCGTAATGGCCTGGCCTGCAAAGGCGGTGTCTAATTCGCCTTCATAAGTCACAATTGCTTTCACTTTGGCGCTTTTGCCTGAAGGCAGGGCGATGATTTCGTCGCCAGGGAAGACTCGGCCCGCAGCAATGCTGCCGCAAAACCCACGAAAGTCTAGGTTAGGGCGGTTGACGTATTGCACCGGTAGGCGGAAAGCTTCTAGACGGCTATCGCGGTTGATTTGTACTGCTTCTAAATGCTGCATAAAGGTAAGGCCGCTGTACCAAGATGATTGCTCGCTTGGTGTCACCACATTATCGCCGCGCAGGGCGGAGATCGGCACAAACTGAATGTCAGCAATATTTAAGGATTTAGCCAGCTCTAGGTATTGTGCGCGAATTTCATTAAAGCGCGCTTCGCTGAATTCAACTAAATCCATTTTATTGATGGCGATAATCACGTGCTTAATGCCTAGCAGGCTCACGATATAGCTGTGGCGGCGGGTTTGCGTTTGCACGCCGTAACGCGCGTCGATCAGAATCACGGCCAGATCACAGGTAGATGCGCCGGTGGCCATATTGCGGGTGTATTGCTCGTGGCCTGGGCAATCGGCAATGATGAATTTGCGTTTTTCGGTGCTGAAGTAGCGGTAGGCCACGTCGATAGTAATGCCTTGCTCACGCTCGGCTTGCAGGCCATCCACCAGCAGGGCCAGATCGATTTCCTGATCGGTGGTGTTAAACTTTTTGCTGTCTTTTTGGATGGCGGCGAGCTGGTCTTCAAAAATCAGTTTTGAATCGTGCAGCAGCCGGCCAATCAAGGTGGATTTACCGTCGTCCACATTGCCACAGGTGATAAAACGCAGCAGGTCTTTGTTCTCGTGCTGCTTTAAATAGGCTTCGATATCGCTGGCGATCAGATCAGATTGGTGTGACATGTTTTATCTCTTTAAACCTAAATCTTGAAACACAGAGGACACAGAGGGCGCGGAGTTTCACGGAGAAAAACTGAGCTAACGTGTGCTATAGGTTTCGGTTTATAAGGCGTACGGTTGTTTAAATCTAAGTCCCGTTTGAACAGAAGAGAGTGAGGGGGGCAGGGTTTTCTCCGTGCACCTCCGTGCACCTCCGTGCACCTCCGTGCACCTCCGTGCACCTCCGTGCACCTCCGTGTTCTCTGTGATCTCCGTGGTTCAAGGGGGGGTTAGAAATAGCCTTCCATTTTTTTCTTTTCCATCGAGCCAGATGAATCGTGGTCGATCATGCGCCCTTGGCGCTCGCTGGTGGTGGTCAGTAGCATTTCTTGGATGATTTCTGGCAGCGTTTGCGCGGTGGACTCCACTGCGCCGGTGAGCGGGTAACAGCCCAGCGTTCTAAAGCGCACCGATTTCATTTCTGGCACTTCACCCGGCAATAGCGGCATACGGTCGTCATCTACCATGATTAGGGTGCCATTACGCTCCACTACTGGGCGAACGTCGGCGAAGTAGAGCGGTACGATATCGATGTTTTCTAGGTAGATATATTGCCAAATATCCAGCTCTGTCCAATTAGACAGCGGAAACACGCGAATGCTTTCGCCTTGGTCGATTTTGGAATTGTAGATATTCCATAATTCTGGGCGCTGTACTTTTGGATCCCAGCGATGGTTTTTATCGCGGAATGAATACACACGCTCTTTGGCGCGGGATTTTTCTTCGTCGCGGCGTGCACCACCAAAAGCGGCATCAAATTTATATTTATTCAGCGCTTGTTTTAAGCCTTCGGTTTTCATCACATCAGTGTGTTTGGCCGAGCCTGCGCTAAATGGATTAATGCCCGCTTTTACACCTTCTTCGTTGATATGCACGATCAGATCAAAACCAAATTTTTCCGGCATTTTATCGCGAAATTTAATCATTTCGCGGAATTTCCATGTGGTATCTACATGCAGTAGCGGAAAAGGCATTTTGCCTGGTGCAAAGGCTTTAAGCGCCAGATGCAGCATCACGGCAGAATCTTTACCGATGGAATAAAGCATGACCGGGTTATCAAATTCCGCGGCCACTTCACGAATAATATGAATAGATTCGGCTTCGAGTTGCTTAAGGTGAGTTAGCCTTGCTTCACTGAGGGTAGTCATACTTTATCCGGGCAAAAAATAATTGGGTCAGGCTGCCGGCTGATAAAAGCTCGAGCGACGCTGCAACCCTGTGAATTTACCGAAGTAATCTGCTTTAGCGAAGGATTTAATCGTTATATCTATATGGAAGCTTGGTTTATGCCGAAATGAGCGGGTTGGTTCGCAGTTTTTAGGCCGACAAAACCAGCTACTTCAATATTTCGGCATAAATAGGAGTACTGGGTTACGCGATAAAGCTGCTAACCCAAGCTACCAACTACGTGTGAATAAGGCGTTGAAGTTAATCACTGATGTTACGTAGCAAGATAAAAAAATACGCAGTCTACTAAAAACACAAAAGGCACGAGCAGATACCGTATGACCATTACTTTTTGATTGATTCGGATAATTATATTTAATATCAAATAGTTATTAAGTAACTCATCTACGCATCATAATAAAAAAGCAGAGGGGGGATTATCCCTGTTTGATCCGTTTTTTTCGTGCACAAATAGTCTTGGTGCGTAACATCAGTTAATCAGAGTTTGCCTAAAATTTCTTTTACCAAATCTGCATTGGTTTCAACCAAGGCATATTCGTCTTGGCCGGGGATGCCCATGTGCACATTGGGATTGGAATAACGCATTTGGCTGGCAAAGGGCAGGCGGGCGGAGGTATGGAATTCTACGCAGCCGGTGGTGGCGACTAATTCGGCGATATTATTACTGCGTACTCCGGCGCCTGGCATTACCACTAGGCGTTCGCCTGCGACTTGCTGTAGCTCTTTGAGTAAGGCGGCCCCAGCTGTGGCTGTTGCCGCTTGGCCACTGCTAAGCAGGCGCTTGCAACCAGTTGCAATCACGTCTTCTAGGGCTTTAAAGGGATCACGCGCCACATCAAAAGCACGGTGAAAGGTAACGTGCATGGGTGTTGCCTGCTCTACAAGGGCTTTGCAGCGTGCGATATCGACATCGCCATCTGCAGTCAGTATGCCAATCACAACGCCATCCACGCCTAGCTTTTTGCAGGCGATGATGTCGCGCTGCATGACTTCGTATTCCAGATCGGTGTATAAAAAATCGCCACCACGTGGACGGATAATCACGTTCAGGCCAATCCAAAGCCGTTCTCTAGCCACGGCGATTTGCCCGAAGGATGGCGTGGTGCCGCCTTCTAGCAGATTGTCGCAAAACTCAACCCGATGCGCGCCACCTTCTTGCGCTGCTAAACAAGAAGTAATCGATCCTGCACAAATTTCTAGCAAAATAGTAGACATGACGTTTCCAAAAGAGAACGCCGCCCAGAATAAGCGGCGGCGTTGTTTAAGCTGGATTAATAAGACGTGTATGGGATTAAAAGGTTCTGTAACTCGTCTCAAACACGGTGCTAGTGTAAGTATTGTAGGACGGGAGCAACCAGCGAGTCATGCTGAAAAATACGCGGCTTGCATCCGTCCTACGTGGTTTCTCTTGAAAATCTCACGCTGCTTTAGCTTCAAAAATATCCGCATTGAGCGCGGCATAAATGCTGCGTAAACGCGTATCTAAATCGGCGAGTTGCAGCGCAAGTTGTCTATCCATTTCTTCTAGTTCTTCGATACGGCTTTCTAAGGTATCGGTGGCTTTGTGGATACGTTTGATGCTTTCTAGGCGGCGGCGTAGCTGCAGCTGATGCTCACGCACCTGCGTTTCCATGGGGGCCATTACCGCTTTTAGCCAGTTTTCGATATCGCGGTTGGCTACTTCAAATACGTACAGCACACGGCTGGCAACGGTTTCAAAGAACTTATGCGAAAGCCGCCCCTTGCTGGTGGTCAGCAGGGTGCTGATGGTGTTGAAATGTTCACGGAAAGCTTTTTCTAGCCGAGAAATTTCTTTGTGATATTTCAGGGTAGAAAAGGGCGGAGGGGTAACGGTGCCTAAGCCGTGCTCTTCGCTAAATTTTTTGTACATCGCCGCCATCATGGCTTGAATTTCGGCCACTTGTTCGGCGGATTTACTGATATTGCCGTTCACGTCTTTAAAGAACTGATCCATGATGGCGCGCAAGCCGCCCTCGCCAAACGAAAACTTGCTGTTGTCCATTTGACCGCGCACAACTTCAATATTGCCTTTCAGCGCATCAATGCCCAGTAAGGTAAGCAGGCTATTGGTTTGCTGGCTAAAGATGCTGCGCAGGGCTTGAAAGCGTACCAGGCCCTGTTCAAACTTACGCTTATCGGCTTGGACTTTATCCATCATTTGCCCGACTACGTCTTGATTCTTACCGTGCAGTTTAGAGAGCTCGTCTAATTGCTCCAGTACACCATCGCGTCTTGCCGACAGAATTGCGCGGGTGCCTTGCACAATGTCTTCGACCTCGGTCATGGTGCTATCACGCACGATATCTTGCTTAGAAGGCAGTAGCTCGTTAGAAAGCGCTTCTTCTAAGATGGTAAGGCGCGAGCGGGCGAGTAAATCGACGTCGTGATTTACCTTGGCAACTAAGGCTTTTTGTGCCGAAATCGGGTAAACGTGCTGTGTTGGCACGCCTAATAGCTCGGCAGTGGTGGCGATTTGGTGGTTAATCTCTGCTTCAATTTGCTCTGGGGTTTTTAATTCATCCCACATGCTGTCGATTTTATTCAGCACCGCTAAGCGGCCACGATTACCACCTTTGCCAATATGGGTGCGCCAAATATCAATATCAGAGCGGGTTACACCGGTATCGGCCGCCAAAATAAACAAAATGGCGTGGGCATTAGGCAGCAAATTGAGCGTTAGTTCTGGCTCAGTACCAATGGCGTTTAGCCCTGGTGTATCTAAAATTACCAAGCCTTGCTTAAGCAGTGGATGCGGGAAGTTGATCACCGCATGTCGCCAGCAAGGAATCTCAATCGTGCCTGCGGCATCTACGGCAATCAGCTGATCAGGGTCATCGCTGTTATAGAGGCCGTAGCGGGTGGCTTCTTCTACCGGAGCACGGCGGGTTAGGCCCACATGGCGAAAGGCTTCGAGCATGGCGTCGGAATCGTTGATATCCAGCTCAATGGTTCGCCATTCTTCTAGGTAGCGGCGGTATTCGCTGGTGGTGACGTTTTCGGCGCGGGTTTCAATTGGCAATAGCTGAATGGAAGGCACACGCGATGCATCGTAGAGCAGCTCAGTGGGGCACATGGTGGTGCGGCCAGCGGAGGAGGGCAAAATGCGCTTGCCATAGTTGGCAAAGAAAATGGCATTGATTAGCTCTGATTTGCCGCGAGAAAACTCGGCAACAAAGGCGATATTAAGCTTGTCGTCGCGTAGCTTTTCGATCAGCTGGGATATGCGTAAGCCGTTTTGTGCGTCTTCTAAATCTTGCTCATTTAACCAGCGTGATAGCTGGCTAATGGTTTGGGTGAGCTGAGCTCGCCAATTGCTGTAGGCTTGAAAATCTCCCACAAGGCGGTCATTGCCACTTGGGTCATTTACGGCTAAATCATGCTGATGTAGGTAATCGGTGCTCATTGCGATCTCTCTCTTTACTGCGCCAAGATTTAGTATCAATTGTTGTTGGGGTGTTCGCTGACGTTTTGCCCCATAAAATCACAAACATACTTCTAAAACTAAATTTATAAGCATATATGTAGGGGCGTTGCTTGCTGCATTCTGTTTAATATTGGGCGCTGCAAGCAGCATGCCTACTGTATTTGTGGTCCCTTTAAATTTGTTAGGGACCATTTTATTTATGTCCTGCTTAACATTCAGTGATTAATTTGAAGTTAATGATTTAATTTTAAAGTTAGCCTTTTACTGCCTATTTTTCAGCACTTTATCGCATAAATATCATTTTAGTAATAAGCGATTACTAACATACTTACTGATTTAGCTTGCTGTTGATTAAAAATATTGAAATATATCAATTAAACTTGGCATTGCGGGCAGTAAAAGGTGCTGCGTTGGCCTTGGCGTATTTGCTTAATTTCACTGCTACATATTCTGCACGGCATACCCGCACGGGCGTAAACAAAGGCACTGAGCTGAAAGTATCCCGCCTTACCATCGCTATCTACATAATCTTTTAGCGTACTACCCCCTGCCGTAATTGCATCGCTGAGCGTGGCTTTTATGGCAATAACCAGTTGCGCTGCTTCTTGCAAACTCAGGCTATTTGCGGCTCTTTGCGGATTAATTTTTGCTCTAAATAGCGATTCTGCTGCATAGATATTACCCACACCTACTACGGTATGGTTATCCATAATGGCGAGCTTAATGGCTATTTTCCGATTAGAGTTGGCCAATAGTAGATAGTCGGCATTAAATTGATCCGATAAAGGTTCGGGGCCGAGTTGCAGCAATAAAGGATGGGGGCCATTTTCTATTGGCTGCCATAGGCATGCGCCAAAACGGCGTGGGTCTCGGTAGCGTAGTCGTGTGCCATTGGCGAGCACTAGATCAAAATGATCGTGTTTTTCGGCGGGAAAGGCTTCGGTTAATACGCGTAAATTACCTGACATGCCCAAATGAATCAGTAAGGTGCCATGCTCAAAACCGATCAGCAGATATTTGGCCCGCCGCGTCACGCTAAGTACTTTTTGCCCCACCAATATTTGAGCTAAATCTGCCGGAATAGGCCAGCGCAGCCTTGCTTGCCGAATAATGACTTCACTAATGCTTTGCCCTTCTACATGGGGAGAAATGCCGCGTTTTGTGGTTTCAACTTCAGGTAATTCTGGCACTTTTTCATCCTATTAGCGGTGTTGTACTTGCGTCAAACGCTGCCTATTCATGGTGGGTATATGAGTAATTGGCCAATAAATATTGATGCAATACCCTGTTTTGTAAGGGAAATAAGGCTTAGTTAAATAGGCCCGCATAGTTAAGGTGCTAGACTTACGCTGTGGCTCTGAAATAAGTAAGCGTAAGACGTGCTATTACTATCTGAAATATCCGAGTTAATATGGAATCATTAATGACGTTACTGGATTGTGCCATGCCCGTCCCATTCAGACTCACCACTTTTAAACACTCAGCTCTATGCTTGCTTATTAGCGGCTTGTTTTTGGGCGGATGCGCCGCTGTTCCTACATCCTCATCCAGCACTGCAGCCAGTGAGCCAGCAGAAGCGGTTGCTGAAACCGATACGGTTCGGGATGAAAGCTTTGCGCCAGAAACACTGTCACGCATGCCGCTGACAAATGATTTATTGCTGCGCTTTTTAGTCGCCGATGTTTCATTACAGCGAGGCCGCACGGCGCTCTCTGCGCAAACTTGGCATGATCTGGCTAATCGCACCCATGATCCACGAGTGGCCCGCCGAGCGACTGAAGTGGCCGTGGGCGCTGGACAGCTGGGTTTAGCACAAGAAACCGCCCAACAATGGATAGCGGCTGCGCCAAACTCGGTGGGGGCACGGCAAATATTGCTCACTCTGTTGATTCGTGCTGATCGAATTGAAGATGCCAAGCCGCATATTGAAGCGCTGCTGGCGGCAAAACCAGAAGACGCGGCAGCATTCTTTATGCAAATGCATTTGCTTTGGGATAAGACCACTGACAGAAAAGCGGCATGGAAGCTTACCGATGAGCTAACCCAAAAGTATCCACAGCTTCCTGAGGCGCATTTTGCCCGTGCCGTGGCAATGGCCAATCAAGAGCGGTTTAATGATGCACTGGCGGAGTTAAGCATTGCGCTGGCAGCAAGGCCTAATTGGGAAACCGCCATTCAGTACAAGGCGCAGCTATTGGCTAATCAATCGCCAGCAGCCAGCGTCGAGTTTCTACAAAAAACCATCAAAGACAATCCAATGTCTTTGACCTTAAGAAACAGCCTAGCGCGTGAGTTGGTTGCGGCGCAGCGTTTGCCTGAGGCATCACAGGCTTACCAAGAAATTTTAAAGCTACAGAGTAATAATCTGGATGCTTTGATTGGCTCTGGCTTAATTGCACTTCAGCAGCGTGATTTTGATACGGCGTATAGCAATCTCAGCGCCGCAATCAAACAAAACCCACGCAATGTGGATAATTTGCGCTACTACCTTGGGCAGATTTCTGAAGAGCGCTATCGCTTTGATGAGGCACTGAGCTGGTATAGCCAAGTGGGCGGCGATTTTGCCGTCTCGGCTAAAAAGCGTCTACCGCGTGTCTTGGCGCGTTTAGGGCGCACGGAAGAAGCACGTAAGGCTATTGCTGCTCTGCCTAGTGATACCGAGCAAGCAAAAGTAGAGCGTATCCAAATGGAAGCACAGTTGTACCGTGAAGCTCGCAACTATAAAAAAGGCGTTGAAATTCTTAGTAAGGGCCTAGTGACTTATCCACAGTCTACCGATCTGCTTTACGACCGCGCACTGCTTGCAGATATGCAAGGTGATTACGCCTTAGCTGAAAGCGATTTGCGTAAGTATGTAGAGCTTATGCCAGCTAATGCACAGGGAATGAATGCGCTTGGCTATACCCTGCTGACACGTACCACTAAATTAAGCGAGGCAGAGGTATTGCTAGAGCAAGCGATTGCGCTAGAGCCAGATAGCCCCGTGATTTTAGATAGCCTAGGTTGGCTGCGTTATAAGCAGGGTAAGTTGCAGGAAGCCAGTGTGTTGCTGAAACGTGCGTATAGCAAGCTTGCTGAGCCTGACGTGGCGGCACATTTGGCCGAGGTATTGTGGCTGCTAGGTGAAAAGGCTGAGGCAAAAAAAGTGGTTGATGCAGCAGCTTTGATTGATGCCAAAAACGATACTTTAGTTGAAACCATTAAACGCTTAGGGATTCATTAATGCGTTTATGGTTAATTGCGGTATTGTTTTTAGTGGGCTGCGCCAGCACACCTCCTGTAAGCCGCTCTGGGTATTCGGCCAGTGGCCGAGTGGCCTTAAAAGTGGCAAATGAAAGGCATTATGCGCAGTTTGATTGGCATCAGCTTGGCGAGCAAAGCGAGTTATCTTTATCTGGCCCACTTGGGCAAACCGTGGCAGAGCTGCGATTTAGCCCCGGCTTGGCGAGCTTTAAGGATGCTAATCAGCGTGTTATTAAGGCCGCATCCCCCGATGCGTTGATCAAAGAAGCGCTGGGCTGGCCGCTACCGGTGTCTGGCCTGCGCTGGTGGTTGCGTGGCGAGGCCGATCCAGATAGCGTAAGCCATCAAAGCAAAATTGAAAATGGCCAACTGCTTGAGCAAGCAGGTTGGCGTATCGAGAGCACAGACTATCGCGGCCAGCCTAGCTTGCCACATAGGCTGATGCTAAGTCGTGACGATCTTGAAATTAAAGTAGTGATATCAGAATGGCAATGGAATCCCTAGGTACAAATAGTGTTTGGCAAGATTTTCCTGCTCCAGCCAAGCTTAATCTTTTCTTACATATTGTTGGTCGTCGCCCTGATGGCTATCACCTGCTGCAATCGGTTTTTCAGCTGATTGATTTAAGCGATACGATTAGCTTACGGGTGAATGCCAGTGGAGAGGTGATTCATCACAATCCTTTGCCTAGTGTTCCGGCCGATACAGATCTCACCGTGCGTGCTGCGCGTTTGCTGCAGCACGCCACAGGCTGCAAGCTAGGGGTGGATATCCGTGTAGATAAGCGCCTACCGATGGGTGGCGGCGTGGGTGGTGGTAGCTCTGATGCTGCTACCGTGATGTTGGCGCTAAATCGCCTATGGCAGCTTAATTTACCTCGTAGCAAACTGATGGAGTTAGGTTTAAGTCTGGGGGCCGATGTGCCGTTTTTTATTTTTGGCGAGTCGGCTTTTGTTGAAGGGATTGGCGAAATAATGACGCCGGTTGCTACGCCAGATACCCATTTTGTGATCTTGCATCCAGCAGTACACGTGTCCACGCCGCAGATTTTTCGCGATCCAAGCTTGACAAGAAATACGCCGCCGATTACAGTTCCGCTCCTCAGTAGCGCCGTCACCCAAAATGATCTGGAAGCGGTGGCCTGTAAAAGTCATCCAAAGATAGCTGAAAGTATTACGTGGCTTAGCCAGTATGCAAACGCAAGGATGACTGGCTCAGGTAGTTGTGTTTTTGCAAGTTTTACTTCACCTAACGAAGCAAACAGTGTAATATACGACCTGCCAAAAAATATGACCGGATTTGTTGCAAGGTCATTAAGTAAGCATCCATTACATGAATTTGCCGAGTAGTTGCGGGCAGTTTCATTAGGGGAGTCGCCAAGTTGGTTAAGGCATCGGATTTTGATTCCGACATGCGAAGGTTCGAATCCTTCTTCCCCTGCCATCATTCGAATAGAAAAGCGTGTAATTTAAAAATTACGCGCTTTTCGTCCTTCTGGAATACAGAAATGGCTTACGATAGTCTCATGGTGTTCACTGGTAACGCTAACCCGAAGCTTGCTGATAGCGTAGTTAATCACCTAGACATCTCGATCGGCCGTGCCACGGTTGGTCGATTCTCTGACGGCGAAGTGACCGTTGAGCTGCTAGAAAACGTTCGCGGCCGCGATGTGTTTGTTCTGCAGTCCACCTGTGTGCCGACCAATGATAATTTGATGGAAGTAATGTTGATGGTTGATTCGCTGAAACGCGCATCGGCTGGCCGCATTACTGCAGCAATCCCCTACCTAGGGTATTCCCGTCAAGATCGCCGTCCTCGTTCTGCTCGTGTACCGATCTCCGCTAAAGTGGTTGCAAATATGCTGACCGTGGCGGGTGTAGATCGTGTGCTTACAGTCGATGTACACGCTGATCAAATCCAAGGCTTCTTTGATATCCCTGTAGATAATATCTACTCGACACCCGTATTGCTGTCGGATATCCGCGAAAAACGCTACGAAAACCTAATGGTAGTTAGCCCAGACGTAGGCGGCGTATTACGTGCTCGCGCTATGGCTAAGCAATTAGGCGTGGATATGGCGATTATCGATAAACGCCGTCCTAAGGCTGGCGTTGCCGAAGTCATGCATATTATCGGCGATGTAAAAGATCGTACCTGTGTGATTATCGATGACATGATCGATACCGCCAACACCCTGTGTAAAGCCGCGCAAGCGTTGAAGCAACACGGTGCCAAGCGCGTATTGGCTTATGCCACTCACGCGGTATTTTCTGGTGCAGCGGTTGAGCGCATTATGCAATCTGACTTAGACGAAGTGGTTGTTACTGACACCATTCCAGTTAGCCAGGCAGCGCAAGATAGCGGCCGCGTTCGCGTGGTATCGATTGCAGGCCTCTTGGCTGAAACGATGCGTCGCATCAATAACGATGAGTCTGTTTCTTCGTTATTTGTCGATTAAATCGGCTTAAGAATTCAAAACCCAGATATTTTATCTGGGTTTTCTGTTGCACTGTCTGGTCGCGGACAGTGCTTATTAAAATGCACTTCGGTGCGTATGGAGTTTTATCATGACATTTGAAATCAATGCAGTAGCACGTGACACGCAAGGTACGGGTGCGAGCCGCCGCCAGCGTCGTGACGGTCGTTTGCCAGCAATCGTTTACGGTGGCGATGTAGCCCCTGTAGCCGTAACACTTGATCACAACAGCATGTACTACGCTCTGCAAAAAGAAGCGTTCCACACTGCTTTGATCACATTGAACGTTGAAGGCGCTGCTGCTGAGCAAGTTCTGGTTCGCGCTGTTCAATATCACCCATTCAAGCAATTGGTTCTGCACGTTGATTTACAACGCGTAAACGAAGCAACTGTTGTTGAATTGAAAGTGCCATTGCACTTCGTTAACGGCGATGCTAGCTTGGGCGTTAAGTTGCAAGGCGGTACGATCAGCACCGTATTGAACGAAGTAATGATTCGTTGTGTAGCTTCTAAGCTGCCAGAATTCGTAACTGTTGACCTTGCTGATTTGTCTGCAATGAATACTTCGGTTCACTTATCTGACATCAAATTGCCTGAAGGTATCGAATTGGTATCGTTGGCTGCTGGTAAAGACCTAGGTATCGTAAACCTGAACGGCGCAAAAGCTGTTTAAGTTTTAAGTACTTAAAAAACCCGCTGCGGCGGGTTTTTTTACGTCTATATCTAGGGTCTGTTGACGTTTCATTCACTGCTGCGTTTGGCCCAGTTTTGGGGCTGAACAAGGCAAAAATTGCGACATGGCACGAGTACCATTAGCGATTTTTAACGCTGTGCAGCCCCAAAAATGGGTCAAACCCTCTGCGTGCGAGGGATTTTCCTCGCTCAGCGCAATTGTGAATGAAACGTCAACAGACCCTCGCGTTAAACTCAGGGTTTGGGGCAGAAAGAGCGGTATCATAGAGCCCTTTTTGCTTGCTTTAGAAAGACTATGCCGCATATTAAACTGATTGTAGGCTTGGGTAATCCAGGTAGCGATTACGCAGCAACTCGCCATAACGCTGGCTTTTGGTGGGTGGATGAATTAGCCAAAGATGCTGGCGCTTCTTTACGCCACGATAATAAATTTCATGGTTTGGCAGCCAAAGCCCGCCTGCACGGTAGCGATGTATGGCTGCTAGAGCCGCAAACCTTTATGAACCGCAGTGGTTTAGCCGTGGTGGCGCTGGCGCAGTTTTATAAAATCTTGCCTGAAGAAATCCTCGTTGTGCATGACGAGTTGGATATTCCCGCAGGACAAATCAAACTGAAGCAGGGCGGTGGCAATGGCGGGCATAACGGCTTAAAAGATATTCAAGCCCATCTGGGCACGCCTAACTTCTGGCGTTTACGCGTCGGCATCGGTCATCCTGGCAATAAAGCCGAGGTGGCAAATTTTGTATTGAAGCCACCGCGCAAAGAAGAATTCGAAGGCATGATGGATGTGTTTATCAAAGCCCATCATGTGCTGCCTAAAATGCTGGCAGGCGATATGGGTGGGGCAATGCAAGCTTTGCATGCGGGTGTACAAAGGCCTAATAAACCTAAGCCAGATACGGACACAATAAGCTAGAACACCGCAATTTTTCTTGCACATAAAACCCAATTCTTGAACCACGGATAGCACAGAGGACACAGAGTTACACGGAGAAAACCTTGTAATGCTTTTCTCCGTGGCCCTCCGCGTTCTCCTTTTCCTCCGTGGTTCAAGATTTGGGTTTTGTGCCAAAAGAACTTTGAGATCCTCTGTTTTAGGACAAATGACAATCTATGAATCGCACTCCGGTTAATTTAATCAGTGGTTTTTTAGGCGTGGGTAAGACTACCGCCATGATGAAGCTGCTTGCCACTAAACCTCAGGATGAGTACTGGGCGGTGGTGGTGAATGAGTTTGGTGAAGTGGGTATCGATGGGGCAAGCCTGTCGGTGGCGGCGGATGGCTTGCAGGTTGCCGAAGTACCCGGCGGTTGTATCTGCTGTACTACCAGCCCCATGCTGCGCGTTACGCTGACTAAATTACTTAAAGGTAAGCGCCCTGATCGCCTGCTGATCGAGCCATCTGGTTTGGGGCATCCGGCGGGGATTATCGATTTGCTGCGTGATCCATTTTTAGCCGCCGCCTTGGATGTGCGGGCGGTGCTCACCCTGCTGGATGCGCGGCACTTGCAAGATAGCCGCTACACCAGCCATGAAACATGGCGTGATCAATTGCAATTGGCCGATGTGATTGTGCTGAGTAAGGCCGATCTGGCCGATGTCGATCAAATGGCCGCAGCGTGGAAAATGGCACAAGCCATGTTCCCGCCAAAGCTTGCCATTGTGGAGGCCGTGCAAGGTGAGTTCGACCCCGCGTTGTTGGATTTAGAGCTGCATCCGGAACGCTGGCCAGTCGCCAGCACGCCTAACATGCATAGTAATAATCTGCGTAAACGCGTTAAACCCGTGGCTGCTGTGGAAGAAGAGTTGGTTTGGCCGATTAAAAAATCCCATTCCGCCTTAGGCTCACATAGTTGTGGCTGGATTTTTGCTCCGGAAACAATGTTTTTTAGCGCCAAACTTGCCGATTTATTTGATGCGCTATCGCAACCACAAAGCTTGGGTTTGACCGGCCTATCGCGTGCGAAAGGCGTGTTTCATACCGAGCGGGACTGGTATCGATTCGACTGGGTAGACGGCATGCCGGGCGCCACCACCACGGCTTACCGCCGGGATTCACGGTTTGAAGTGATAGTCAGCAGCGAAACCGTGCCTGATTGGGCGGCGATAGAGACGGCCATCTTGGCTGCGATGATGTGAATTCCAAACCTAAACCCAAATCTTGAACCACAGAGGACACAGAGAACACGGAGGGCCACGGAGAAATACCTTCTGTTCTGTTGGTTTTCTCCGTGATCCTCCGTGCCCTCCTAAACTCCGTGGTTTAAGATTTGGATTTTTTAGTTTTTATTTCGGCGTAACTCAATCGCATGGGCGTATTTGATGTAAGACGCGATGGCTTTGCCTAGCGATATTGCTAATCCATCGTGCCCAGCCAGAAAGCCAAGTTTAATCACATAATGTTTTAAAAATGAAAACAGGCAGTGAAAGCCTGGTGTGAGCGGGCCGATTTTTTTATTGGTTTTTGCGATAGTTTGCGCCTGCCATGTGCCGTAGAGGCAGGCTCGTTTAAAGATATCTGGATAATCTTTATAAGAATAATGGGTAATATGCGCGGGTATTTGTTTTAATGAATTGCTTTGAATTTTAGTGTGAGCGCTGACTGGTGAGAAATCCACCTGTGTTTTATTAAATATGCGCCGTACATAATCCGGATATTGCCCAGCAAAGCGGGTGGTTTGATTGCCAATATAATTGCGGCGGCGTGTTTCAATGGCGCTGACATTTTGCTGGCTTAAATCAGTATTTTTTAAATAAGCCACCAAATCGTCTTCTAGGCGCTCATCGGCATCTAAATTAAGCACCCAATCGTGGCGGCAATGCGGTAGACCGACGCTGCGTTGCGGGCCATCACCTAGAAAGGGCTGCGAAATGACGGTAGCACCTGCTTGCCTTGCTAATTCCACCGTATTATCGCTACTACAAGAATCAACCACCACAATGTCATCGCAAACTTGTTTCATGGAAGCTAAACATTCCACAATATTGTGCGCTTCATTAAACGTAATAATTAGACCACTTATTTTTAACATTTTGTGCGAGCGTATAAGACGCAAGATAGCTGTATTGAGGCTGCTATAATCTCCCGATTGGCTTGTTGCCCGCAAGGCTCTATTAACATAATTATTAGATAAATAATGCTTAATAGATCCCCCATTTTACGGACTCCCTATGAAAGTTAGCGGTTTTACCTTCCTACGCAATGGCACTCTGCTTGGCTATCCCTATATTGAAAGTTTAAACAGCTTACTTAGCGTTTGCGATGAAGTGGTCGTGGCGGTGGGTAAAAGTGATGATGATACTTTGGAGCGGGTGCGTGCAATTGGCGATGCACGGATTCGGGTGATTGAAACCACCTGGAATGAGGATATGCAAGACCGTGGTTATGTCTACGCCCAGCAAAAAATGATTGCGCAATTTAATTGCAGCGGGGATTGGGCATTTTATCTGGAAGGCGACGAGGTCATTCACGAAGAAGATGCGCCCAAGATTCGCGCCGCAATGGAAAAGCATTTAGCCAATCCTGAAGTTGAAGCGCTGGTATTTGATTACCACCATTTTTATGGCTGCCCAGATTTAGTGGCCAAAAGCCCTGCTTGGTATCGTCGTGCGCCAAGGATTATTCGTAACACCATTCGCAGCTGGGCCCCCGATGGCTTATTTTGGGTGGTAATGCATCAAAATAAGCGTGGGCGTTATCCAAATGCCGCTTTGGTGGGCTGCCCGATTTATCACTATGGCCACGTGCGCTCTAGCGCCAAAATGAATGAAAAAATTCGCCAGGTTTCCCGTTATTGGAATCACACGCCCAAGGCGCATGATTACAGCCAGATTGATGCCAGTATTTTGCAGCCGTTTAAAGGTAAGCATCCAGCGATTGTGCAGCCTTGGTTTCAAGATTATGCCGAATTAGTATTCACGGCGGATCCGCAATATCGTCTATCTAAACGCGAAAAACGTCATCGCTGGCAAATGAAAGTAGAAAAACTTCTGGGCCGCGATTTAACTAAAAAACATTATCGTCTGGTGGTGGCATGAATCTAAATATTGCTCGGCAGCCTCTGCTGTGGTTTGCTTTTTTGGCGGGGTTTGCCATTCCTGTTTCAACCGCCATGCAAAATATCAGCGCAGGGGTATTGGTTTTATTTGCCATTTTTAGTCCAGAAATCCGCGCACATATTGCACACGCTTTACGCCAGCCGCTGATTCAAGCTAGTTTGCTGATGTATGGCTTATTTGTGCTGGGCGTATTGTGGACCGACGCTTCAATTAGCGATGCGCTGGGCATGTTGCTTAAAATGCGGGCCTATTTATTAGCGCCTTTGTTTTTTGCCGTGTGTACGCTAGCCCCTGTACGCCAGTATTTATTAGCCGGATTTGGCCTTGGGGCGATGATTACCCTGCTGCTTTCGGTGGCGAGTGGTTTAAGTGGCGTACCGATTATTCAGGGTGCTGTAGGTGATTATTCGGTTTTTAGAACACATACCTATCACAGCACTTTTGTGAGTTTTCTTGCCTGCGGGCTGGCGGCATACTGGATGGCTGGCCGCTTGCCTAAGCAATGGCGCTGGCCTGCGGCGATCACGATTGCCCTGTGTATTTTTGATGTATTTTTTATGGTGAAAGGGCGCACTGCTCAAGTCTTGCTCTTGCTGTTATTGGGGTTACTGGTGGTGTTATGGCAGGGTAGACGAGGTTTTCTTATTGCGCTGCTTGCCGCTGCCGTAATGGGGCCTTTGCTTTATTTAGGCTCTAGCTCCTTGCGCACTGGGATGAGCACTGTGCAAAGCGATGTGCAAAGTTATGATAAAGGCGATATTGATACCTCGGTTGGTCTGCGCCTGTTTTTTCATAAAGTGGCTAAAGATTTAATTAAACAAGCACCGGTTTTAGGGCACGGCACCGGTAGCTATAAGCAAAATTATTTAAAAAATGCAGGCGATTCAGAAGTGCGCCGCTCTTTTGCAAACCCGCATAATGATTATTTATGGCTAGGGGTAGAGCTGGGTATTGTAGGGATGTTGTCCTTGGTTTTAGTTTTACTCGCTACAGCCAAGCAAGCATGGAATAGCGTTTCAGCAGAGCGCTGGTTGGGCTTGGTGTTAGTTTGCTCTTACGGCGTATCTACTTTAGCCAATTCATTTTTTACCGACAATATTACGGGCCTAGCCTATGTGCTATTGGCTTGTGCTTTATTAGCTGGCCCCAGTTTTCAGCGTAAGGTTTCTTTATGATTAGCGTTATCACCGCCATCCATAATCAGCTAGCTGTAAATCAGCTATTTTGGGAGCATTTGCAGCGCTATACCCAGCATCCTTTTGAGCTGATTATTATTGATAATGGCTCAAATGACGGCAGTGCTGAATTCTTTGATTCGGTGGGCGCAACCGTGATTCGTAATCACGCTAATTACGCCTATCCGCACAGCCAGAATCAGGGGATTGGCATTGCAAAATATGACTGGCTTGCTTTTCTAAATAATGACATTATCGTATCCCCCCAATGGGACGCAAAGCTGATTGCATCCATGCAGGCTAATGGTTTAGAAGTCGCCACGGTTTGCGGAATTGAGCAAATTGAAAATGCCCAGGCCACCAAAAAACTAAAGCATCGCTGGCAGAAAATTAAAAACATATTGGGTTTATTTGGCTTTAACCGCAGCACGCTCAGTTGGATGCACAAGCTGATGTATCGCAACTGGGAGGCTTTTTGTCTGGATAGACAAAATCGGTTTAAGCATCAGGTAAAAGAAGGTTTTGTTGGCAATACCGTAATGATAGCCCGTAGTGCATTGGCTAAAATTGGCTTGTGGGATGAGCGCATTCAGGCCGCAGATTTTGATTTATATTTGCGCACTAAAAAGCGTGAGCAAGAAGAGGGCGATATGCGCGCTATGCATGTTTGCTTGGATGTTTTTATCCACCACTATATTCGCCTCACCATGAAAGCAGGCTATCCGCCATTTGCTGACCGTGATCAGCTGATTGGTCTGGAAGATAAATGGACCGAGGCTGAGCGGGCGCAATTACAGCAATTAAATAAATAAGGGCTTAAAACCCAAATCTTAAACCACGGAGCACACAGAGAGCACGGAGTTTCACGGAGAAAACCTTTAGAGAAATTTATATTTTTTCACTCTCGTTTTTGCCTTTCTCCGTGTGCTCCATGTTGAAGGTTTATGGTTTGTGGCCTGTAGTTTGGGCTTTTTAGACTTGGGAAAAACAATGCAGCTACCTCGCAGCGTTGGTTTAGTCACCGCTCAAAAAGCGGTTTTTGACGAGCCAATTACATTAGCTTCCAGCGCTATCCTGCCGTATTACGAGTTGGTTTATGAAACCTATGGCACGCTGAATGCCGATGCATCGAATGCCATTCTGGTTTGCCACGCCCTGTCAGGTAATCATCATGTAGCTGGCCGTTATACGGTTGATGATAAAAATCCAGGTTGGTGGGATACCATGATTGGCCCGGGTAAGCCCATCGATACTGATAAATTCTTTGTGATTGGTTTAAATAATCTGGGTGGCTGTCATGGCTCAACCGGGCCTTCCTCGATTAACCCCGCTACGGGTCAACCCTATGGTTCAACTTTCCCGCTGGTGCTGGTGCGTGATTGGGTAGAAACGCAAAAAAGACTGGCTGATCGGCTTGGTATCCAGCAATTTGCTGCGGTGATTGGCGGCAGCTTGGGTGGGATGCAAGCATTGCGTTGGTCGATTACTCATCCAGAGCGAATTCGCCACTGCTTGGTGATTGCCTCTGCGCCAAAATTAACCGCGCAAAATATCGCCTTTAATGATGTGGCCCGCCAAGCCATTCTAACCGACCCCGATTTTCATGGCGGCGATTACTATCAGCACAATACCCTGCCACGGCGTGGCCTGCGCCTAGCGCGAATGCTGGGCCATATCACCTATTTAAGCGACGATGGCATGGGCGAGAAATTTGGCCGCCTATTGCGCTCGGGTGAATATAAATACGGCTTTGAAGTGGAATTCGAAATCGAATCCTATTTGCGCTATCAGGGCGATAAATTTGCCGAAGTATTTGATGCCAATACTTATTTATTGATGACCAAGGCGCTGGATTATTTTGATCCGGCCCGTCATTACAATAATGATTTAGTGGCGGCTTTAAGTGAAGCCAAGGCGCAATTCTTGGTGGTTTCATTTACCACCGATTGGCGTTTTTCTCCTGCCCGCTCTAAAGAAATTGTAAAAGCCTTGCTGGCAGCTAAGCGCCAGGTTTCTTATGCAGAAATTGAATCAGAACACGGCCATGATGCATTTTTGATGGAAGACGCTCCTTATCATTCGATTATGCGCAACTATATGCAGCGGATTGCTAAGGAGATTGCCCAATGAGCGAGCTAAAAACTTTACGCCCTGATTTGCAATATATTGCCGATTGGATTCCCCAACAATCCAGAGTATTAGATTTAGGTTGTGGCGACGGTGAATTGCTGGCTTGGCTGGCGGCTAAAAAACAAGTCAGCGGCTATGGCGTTGAAATTGATGTCAATGGCGTAGTGGGCTGCGTGGCCAATGGCGTGAATGTGATTCAAAGCGATATGGAAAGTGGCTTATCCACTTTTGAAGATCATTCCTTTGATTATGTGGTGCTTTCGCTCACGATTCAGGCTATGCACAATATTGAAGGTATTTTGCAAGAAATGCTGCGGGTGGGTAAAACCGGTATCGTCACCTTTCCTAATTTTGGTTTCTGGGAAAACCGCTGGCAAATCCTAATGGGCCGTATGCCGGTATCAGAAACGATTCCATTCGAGTGGTATAACACACCTAATATTCACTTTTGCACCGTGAATGATTTTGCAAAGTTATTGAATAAACTAGGCTTAAAAATTGATCATCAGCTGGTATTAAATCAAGGCCAGAAAATTGAGTTTTTACCTAATTTATTAGGTAGCTTGGCTTTGGTTAGGTTTAATAAAATGATATAGATGAGCTGGATGATTTGAAGAATTGTAGGGCGTTAATAAAGCCAAGCGTTTTTTGCTTGGCTGCATTACGCCGCATGGCTTGGCTCTCAAGGTGCAATGCGTCTGAATAAAGCCTCAGACTTATTGCACCCTACAGTTTGTGTCATCTCTTAATAAAGGCGCTCAATGACTATTCGTTTTGGGATTATCGGCACTGGCCATATCGCTCATCGCTTTGCTCAGGGTTTGGCTTTGATTTCGGGCGAGGCCCAGCTTGCTGCCGTATGGAACCGCAATCAAGCTAAGGCGGCTGCTTTTGCTGATCAGTACGGTGGGGTGGTGCATCAAAGCGTGGATGATTTGCTCGCCAGCGATATCGATGCGGTCTATATCGCCACGCCCCATACCAGCCATACTGAGTACAGTATGGCTGCGATGAAGGCGGGTAAGGCGGTGCTTTGCGAGAAGCCTGCGGCGACCAGCCTTGCCGAGCTGGAACGCGTGCTGGATGTGGCGACGCAAACCGGCCAGTTGTTTATGGAGGCAATGAAGCCGGGGTTTTATCCTCTGTATCAGCGTTTGCGTGAGCACTTATTAAACGATCCGATCGGGCCGATTGCTTTTGTGCGTTGCGGCTTTGCCAGCCCCAATGTGGCCGCAGATCATGCCGTGCTCAAGCCCGAAATGGCAGGTGGTGGCCTTTTGGATATTGGCATTTATGGCGCGTTTTTAGCGGTAGATTGGCTGGGCGGCGTGCAAGAAGTGCAGGCTTTGGGGCGGCTGAATGGCGGGGTGGATACTTTTGCCAGCATCAATAGTCAGCACAGCGGTGGCATCAGCCAGCTTTACTGCGGTCTGGATCTAGCCGGATCGGGTGAGGCCATGCTGGCTGGGCCGGATGGGCATGTGGTATTGGATGAAAAATGGTGGAACCCGACAGGCGCGACCATTTTTTATAAAGATGGCCGTAAAGTCAGGCTGGAAGCGCCACTTGTAGGCTCGGGCCTGCAATACGAAACCGCTCATTTTTGCCATTTACTGACCACAGGCCAAAGCGAAAGCCCGCTAATGCCTTACGCTCATTCCAGAGCCATGATAGCCATGATGGACGCAGCCAGAGCCGAGCTAGGCCTAGTCTATCCGTTTGAAGTAACAGGCCGCTAATCTTTATTAATAAACCCAAATCTTGAAACACGGAGGGCACAGAGAACACGGAGTCTCACGGAGAAAACCAATCAATTTCATTCCAAACGAAGAAGCTAAATAATCGTCATTCACGTTTGCTTTTCTCCGTGGCTCTCTGTGTTCTCCTTAACTCCGTGTTTCAAGATTTGAGTTTTTTTAGCTTCAATATTTTCTATTTTAGGATCGCATTATGTTAAAAATTTCCAGCCAGTTTGATTCTGGCGCGATTGAAGTGGTCAGCCTTGCTGATGCACAAAACATTCATCTGAATATCCGTAGTGATAATGCTTCGCCATTTAGCCAGTGGTTTCACTTTCGGCTGCTTGGGGCTAAAGACCAAGACTGTGTGATTCATTTTGATAATGCAGCCAGCAGCGCTTATCCCGATGGCTGGCCTGATTATAATGCCGTGGCCAGTTACGACACCGAGAACTGGTTCCGCGTGGCCAGTGATTACGATGGCAAAACTTTGCGCATCCACCATCGCCCAGAGCGTGAATCGGTGTTCTACGCTTACTTTGAGCCTTACTCTTGGGAGCGCCATATGCGCTTGATTGGCGAGGCGGTAGAAGCTTCTCCCCTGTGCGAGCTGGTGCATTTAGGTAGCACGCTGGATGGCCGTGATATGGATTTGCTGCGTGTTGGTGTGGAAATGCCAGGTAAGAAAAAGATCTGGATTACGGCGCGCCAGCATCCTGGTGAATCAATGGCAGAGTGGTTTGTTGAAGGCCTACTGGAAACACTGCTCGACCCAGAAAATAGCGTAGCCCGTGTACTGTTGGAAAAAGCCGTGTTCTATATTGTGCCAAACATGAACCCAGATGGCAGCGTGCGCGGTAATTTGCGTACCAATGCGGCGGGGGCCAATTTGAACCGTGAATGGTCAACGCCAAGCATGGAGCGCAGCCCAGAAGTCTTCTTGGTGCGCCAGATGATGCTGGAAACCGGTATCGATGCCTTTTTGGATGTGCACGGCGATGAGGCGATTCCGCATAATTTTGTGGCGGGCTGTGACGATAACGCATCGTTTTCTAAGCACCAAGACGCGCTGCAAACGGCATTTAAAGCCTCATGGCTGGCGACTTGCCCAGATTTTCAGACTGAATTTGGCTACGAAAAAGGCAAGTTTGGCCCAGAAACACTGACGATTGGTACTAACTGGGTAGGCGATGCCTTTGATTGCTTGGCTTACACCATTGAAATGCCATTTAAAGACACCGCAAAACGCCCATTGCCCGAAGTGGGCTGGAACGGCGAGCGTAGCCGTCAATTTGGCGCTAGCGTATTGTTGCCTTTGCTAGCGGTTGTGGATAAGTTAAGGTAATTAAGATCAAGTGGGCACAAGATTGTGCCCACTTCTTAAAGTGAAATATTAAGCTGCTGCTAGCGCTTCTTTCATGGCCGCAATGACCCTATCAATCTCTGCCCTGCCGATTTGCCAGTGGCAAACAAAGCGCCATTGGCCCGCTTCTGTGCCATTAGATTTAATGCCACATTCGCTTAGATGTGCCAGTATTTTGGCTTCATCTACTGGCTGAGTGATCTCAAAAAACACCATATTGATTTGCAGCTGATCGGTGCAGACTTGCACATTAGGTAGCTCGGCCAGTTTTTTGCCTAGATATTGGGCGTTGGCGTGGTCTTCACCTAAGCGCTGGGTCATTTCTGTGAGTGCTAATAGTGCAGGAGCGGCCAGCACACCTGCTTGTCGCCAGCCGCCACCCAGTAATTTACGTTTTTTGCGGGCGATTTCAATAAAGGTTTTGTCCCCAGCTAGGATCGATCCTACCGGCGCTGCCAAGCCCTTGGATAAGCAGCACATCACGCTATCCGCATATTGGGTAATTTGCTTTACATCCACGCCCAAACTGGTGGCGGCATTAAAGACCCGAGCGCCGTCTAAGTGGACTTTTAGCCCCGATGTTTGTGCTGTTTCCCAGATTTCTTGCATGGCAGCCAGTGGAATAACACGACCGCTAGAGTGGGCGTTTTCCATGCAAATGAGCCGAGTGCGTGGCAGATGGATATCGCCTTCGGGGCGAATACGGCGGCGAACTTGGCTTGCGTCCAGCACACCATTTACTGTGGGAATAGGGCGCAGATTTACCCCTGCAATCACCGCTGCACCGCCCACTTCATGCCAAACAATATGGCTGTCTTCGCCTAAAATGACTTCATCACCGCGCTCGCAATGGGTAAACAGTGCGAGCTGATTACCAAAGGTGCCGGTGGGCACAAATAGCGCCGCCTCAAAGCCCAGTATGCCTGCGGCAAGGCGCTCAAGCTCGTTCACGGTTTCGTCATCGCCATAAACATCATCGCCCACCACTGCATTCATCATGGCGGTACGCATTGCATTTGTAGGCTGGGTGACGGTATCACTACGCAGATCGATCCATTGCATGTTAAAGCTCCATATAAAGCAGCATTGCGCCGCAGGCGCTGCTTGTCTGCCTCTCCCATTTGGGGAAAGGGCTAGGGGAGAGGGAAATCTGGTGCAAGCCATTTGATTATTCAAGGCGTAAAAAACGCCCCGATTAATTAGCTCGGGGCGTTTTGGTATTTAGCAAGCTTATTTCTTTTTTGCTGCCGCTGGCTTATCTAGCGCAAGCAGTTGATCGATCACTTGAGTAATGGTGCCGTCTTCCTTGCCTACCATCGCTGGGCTGGTGACGTATTTGCCATTCACTACAAACATGGGTACGCCATCTACTTGGTAATCACGCGTCATTTGCGCAAGCTTATTTAGCTGAGCACTGCTGCTAAATGAGTTGTATTGAGCTTTGAACTTTGCAACATCAATGCCTTGTTTTTTGATCCAGTCAAATAACACATCTTCTTTACGTAGCTCAATACGATCTTTTTGCACCGCAGTCATTACCGCAAGCTGCTGCTTAGCTTCCAAGCCCATGGCTTGTAGGGCGATAAAGATCTTGGTGTGGCCTTCCATATCGCTACGGCCTGGCCAAGCGACGTGGATACGGCGGAAATTAACATTAGCGGGTAATTTGCCTGCCCAGTCTTCTACATAGGGGGCAACGGTAAAGCAGTGTGGGCAGCCATACCAGAAAAACTCAATAACTTCGCTTTTGCCAGCCACTGCAACTGCCTGTGGCTTTGCCATTTTTTTGTATTCCACACCTTCGCGGATTTCTGCATGCGCAAGGCTGGCTGCCAAAAGAGTGGTAGAGATAAGTAAGCGTTTGAGCCAAGTATTCAACATAAACTGATCCTGAAAGTTATTTCAACACCATTTAAAAACGATCACTTCCATGGCTACGCAGCGTGAGCCCTGTGTATTGCTTGCCTTGTCGTTCTCGTTGCTAACTGTTTTTGAAATTATTTAACCACGGCGCTATCTACGCCATTGGATTTGAGTTGTGAGCGGGCGCTTTCTAATTCATTGCTAGAGTTAAATGGCCCAAGACGAACACGGTGCCAAATTCCTTTGCCTGGAATATCGCTGGTTTGGATACGGGCTTCAACGCCAAGTAATGCCAGCTTGGCCTTAAGATTATCTGCATCTTGCTCATTTTGGAATGCGCCAATTTGTAAATAAGCCCCTTTGGGGACTTCTACTTTTACCGGTGGGCTGGCTTCTGGTTTTTTAGGTTCTACCGGCTTAGCCACTTCGGCAGGTTTTTTGTCTGCAAGTTCCGGCAGCATCTTATAAAAATCGAATCGTTCACCATTCTCGCTTTTAGCTGCGGATGCGGTTGGCACTGGGGTTACAATCACCACATCATTTTTGCCACCAGGCGAAAGGACTTCTGGCTGCTGCGGTGCAACACCGAGCGGCGCAGAGGAGATCGCATCTGCAGGCGTTGTGCTGGCTTTTCCTGCAAAAGGATTGGCACTACGGTTTAAAAATACGGCCACCGCTACGGCCACTGCAACACCGCCAAATAAGCCTATGAGTAAGCCCGTGAGCAAGGATCCACCACCGCCGCTTTTGCGGCCGTTAGGATTGTTGCTGCTGCGTGTTGTTTTTTTCATGTCTCTAGACATTGCTGTTAGGGCCTCCGGTGTGGCGCTGCACCGTGTTTATAATGATTGGGCAGATTGGCCTATGCGCTTGGCACGGGTTCCAATTCTTAAACGGGGTAAATTAACAAGATACATTGCTAATATTATTTGAAGATTTTAGTGTCTTTTTTATGATGAAAGCGCGGCTTTTTTATCTATACAGCATTTTTTATACCACTACTTCTATATGCTGCGGATTATACGGCCCTTTAGCCTTTTGGAGCAGTCGTAGTGCTTAGTTTTTTATAAGTTAATTCCCATTGTTACAGGGTAATTCCTTAAGGCATAAGTAATAATCTACTTTGCTTCTGTTGCTTACTCAGTATAGGTTCCTTATTGGGCTCGCTACATACCATCCTTGATAAATAATTTGAGTCGTTCCTTTATTCAACGGAAATTTTACGTATTGTTGATGCGGGCAGATATAATTTGCTCTAAATCTAGATTCAATCAGGAAACAAACATGCAAGATCAGGGCAAAAAGATGTGGTCTGGCCGTTTTAACGAGCCGGTTACCGAACTCGTTAAGCGTTATACCGCCTCAGTAGATTTTGATAAACGCATGGCTGAAGTGGATATTCAAGGCTCTTTAGCGCACGCCACCATGCTGAATAAAGTGGGTGTGCTATCGATCGAAGACCTGAAATCCATTCAGGGCGGCATGGCCGATATCCTGAATGAGATCCGTGAAGGCACGTTTGAATGGAGTCTAGATTTAGAAGACGTGCATATGAATATCGAGCGCCGTCTGACGCAAATGATCGGCGATGCGGGTAAACGCCTGCACACTGGCCGTAGCCGTAATGATCAGGTTGCCACCGATATTCGCCTGTATCTGCGCGGCGCTATCGATTTGCTGGTGGGTTTGATTCACGAGTTACAAGCATCGCTGATCGATCTGGCTGAAAAAAACGCCTCTACCGTGATGCCAGGCTTTACCCATTTGCAAGTGGCGCAGCCCGTTACATTTGGCCACCATATGATGGCTTATGTAGAAATGCTGGGCCGCGACTCCGAGCGTTTTATTGATGCGCGTAAGCGTGTGAATCGCCTGCCGCTTGGCTCGGCGGCATTGGCGGGTACTACTTATCCGATTGATAGGGAATACACCGCTAAATTGCTGGGCTTTGATGAAGTCTGCCAAAACTCGCTGGATGCCGTATCAGACCGTGATTTTGCGATTGAATTTACTGCTGCTGCAGCACTGGTGATGACGCATTTGTCGCGTTTATCTGAGGAGCTGATTCTGTGGATGAGCCCACGCTATGGCTTTATTGATATTGCCGATCGCTTTTGCACTGGCAGCTCCATCATGCCGCAAAAGAAAAACCCCGATGTGCCAGAGTTGGTGCGCGGCAAAACGGGCCGAGTTAATGGTAGCTTGATTTCTTTGCTGACTTTAATGAAAGGCCAGCCACTGGCTTACAATAAAGACAATCAGGAAGATAAAGAACCGCTGTTTGATACGGTAGATACCTTGACTGATACTCTCAGAATTTATGCGGACATGATGCGCGGTATTACCGTAAAACCAGAAGCGATGGTGCGTGCGGTGAAGCAGGGCTTCTCTACCGCAACCGATCTGGCGGATTATCTGGTTAAGCGTGGTATTCCTTTCCGTGATGCGCATGAGGCCGTGGCTTTGGCCGTGCGATATGCCGAGCAAAAGCATAAAGACCTTGGCGATTTGCAATTGGTCGAGCTGCAAAGCTTTTCACCGCTGATTGGTGAAGATATCTTTGAAGTGCTGACGCTAGAAGGCTCTTTAAATGCACGTAACCACGTGGGCGGCACTGCGCCATTCCAAGTACTAGTGCAAATTGCTAAATGGCGTGAAAAACTAGGCTGCTAGTTTTCATTAATCTCTGTGTCTACAGGTTTGAAGTTTTTTTGATGGAAAAACTTGTGTGGAATGAGTACAAATAGGCTGCTTCGGCAGCCTTTTTTTTAGGGGGTTCATTATGGAACTGCAATGGCGTTGGTTTGGTTTGGCAGATTTTGATCCGCTGACTCTTTATGCTTATTTAAAATTGCGTCAAGACGTGTTTATTGTTGAGCAAAACTGCGTGTATCCCGATATGGATCAATACGATGCCGTTTCTCAACATTTACTCGGTTTGGATGAACAGGGCCGCGTTTTAGCCAGCTTGCGCCTAGTGCCACCGGGCCTTAAATATGCCGAGCCATCGATAGGCCGCGTGATTACTCACCCAGATGCAAGGCGTGGTGGCACGGGGTCTAAGTTGGTGGCTGAGGGCTTGCGGATGTCTAGCCAGCTTTATCCACAGCAAGGCCACCGCATTGGTGCGCAAGCGCATTTACAAGCTTTTTATGCCTTGTTTGGCTTTGTGACGATTGGGCAGGAATATTTGGAAGACGATATTCCGCATATCGATATGCTGATTGCGGCGGCTTAAATTTTACGTACGGTGGGATAAGGCTTCCCTGTTGCACGGTGGTAAAGCGTGGCCATCAGCACCAGTAGAATGGCTCCGCTGGCAACGGGGGTGAGTAAAAACCACGCACTTAATGGCTTGGCTGCTAGAAAAAATAGCAGCGGATTGGCCCCTGCGGGTGGGTGAGTGGTTTTGCTCAGCACCATGGCAGCAATGGCAACCCCAACGGCCATTGCTGCAAATAAAGGCGTGTTGGGGGCAAATGTATAAAAAATAAACCCTAGGCTGGCGCTGATTAAATGCCCACCAATCACGTTTCGCGGCTGCGATAGTGGCGCGTCTGGCAGTGCAAAAAGCAGTACGCAAGAAGCGCCAAACGGCGCCATGATTAAAGCTGCCATGCCAAATTGGCTAAGGCTAGCGAGTAGCAGAATGGCTAAAAATCCACCTGATCCAGCTAGTAGCGCATGCTTTATAGTCTGTTTATCCATGTTTATCACTTTGAAGATACCAAACGATTGGTATGTTTTTTGTAGTTAAATATTAGCTTTGCCGCAAGGGTTTAAGCACAGAGCCTTAGTAGCGCTTGCTGCTGGCGCTGTAGTGGCTCGATATTGCCGTTAATGCGATACATTAAAATGCAGCCTTGTACGATGGCGAGCGCATCTTCGCTAAGTGCTTTAGCTTTATTGCTAGGGTAAAAAGCATTAAAAGCTTGGTAGTAGCAGCTTTGCCACTTACTGAAAAAATCTAGAATACCCTGCTTAAAAGGCCCTTCCCCCGCAGTTATTTCCAAGCTTAAATTGGCGAGTAAACAACCATTAGGGTGCTGCCAAAAAAACTCCTCAATTGCCAAATTAAACGCAGCAAGACTGGTGGCTGGCTGATGAGAGTTTATTTGGGCAAAGATATGCTCATCAAAATAGGCTTCTAGCTCTAGCAAGGTGGCTAAGCCCAGTGCTTCTTTGCTGGCAAAGTGATGGTAGAGACTGCCTTTGCTAATGCCGCAGGCTTGGACAATTTCACCGATGCTGGTCGCCGCATAGCCTTTCATCCTAAAAAGGGCGGTGGCTTGCTCGACGAGTTGTTGCCTAGTGACGGGCTTTGCCATGGGATGCTCTGCTAAAAATACAAACCAATCGTACGGTATGTTTTTATTTTTGGCAAGTGATTGGCAGATAATAGGCATAAAGCCTTTATAAACGGATCAAGCTCGTTTAGGTGTAAAGCTTATGCTAACTAATCATTTTTATTGGCAATTAAATTGCTGATATGTATAAAAATAGGGTTTATCGTTTCTTTATTTATTTGATTAAGGAATAAATACCCAAATATACTTATGCAAGGGGAATCACCTATCGCTGAACCTATCCCCCAGCGGTAAGCTGCAAACAGAAATCACCCAGTGGGTTAAGGATTAAATACTATGCAAGTCATTGTAATCGGAGCTGGCGTTGTCGGCGTAGCAACTGCGCACTACCTGCGCGCAGCAGGATGCGAAGTCACCGTACTAGAACAACTAGACGGGCCTGCAACCGAAACGAGCTTTGCCAATGCGGGCCAAGTATCCCCTGGATACGCTGCACCTTGGGCTGCGCCGGGCATTCCGTGGAAAGCTGTTAAGTGGCTGACCCAGCCGCATTCCCCGCTCAAAATTCGCCCTGATGGCAGCTTGTTTCAGCTGTCGTGGATGGCAAGAATGTTGGCCAATTGCACACATAGTGCTTACGAGCGTAATAAAGGCCGCATGGTGCCCTTGGCAGAATATAGCCGTGATTGCTTGCGTGATTTACGTGAAGAGCTGGATCTGCAATATGAGCAGCGCAGCCTTGGCACTTTGCAGGTGTTTCGCACCGCTAAGCAGTTAGAAGCGGCACAACGCGATTCAGATATCTTAAGCGCGATTGGCGTGCCAAATCATTTGCTGGATGCACAAGGCTTAGTCAATGTAGAGCCAGCCTTGGCACGGGTGCCGAGCAAATTAGTGGGTGCTTTGCAATTGCCAAATGATGAAACCGGCGACTGCAAAATGTTTACCGATAAGCTGGCGGCGCGTTGTGAAGCAGCGGGTGTAGTGTTCCGCTACGGCGTAACGGTTGAGCGTCTGATTGCGGCTAATCAGCAGATTAAGCAAGTACAGCTGAAGGGTGGTGAGGTACTGAATGCTGATCATGTGGTGTTGGCCGCAGGCTGCACATCACGCGCCTTGGCCTTGCCACTTGGTTTGGATTTGCCGGTTTATCCGGTAAAGGGCTATTCACTCACTATTCCTTTGAAAAATGCCGACGCTGCACCACGCTCTACCGTGCTGGATGAGAGCTATAAAATTGCGCTGACCCGTTTTGATTCGCGCCTGCGTGTAGGTGGCATGGCTGAAGTAGCGGGTTACGATAGGCATCTGGATATGGGCCGCGTTGCCACGCTGGCTATGGTCACCAATGACCTATTCCCTGATGCCGGTGACACCAGTAAGGGCGAGCCTTGGACGGGTTTACGTCCAATGACACCGGATGGCACGCCGCTGGTTGGGGGTACAAGGTATCCCAATCTGTGGCTGAATACAGGCCACGGTACACTCGGCTGGACCATGGCCTGCGGCTCTGGCCGCGTACTGGCTGATTTGATTACTAAGAAAACCCCTGAGATTGAAAGCAGTGGTTTGGCTTTAGCACGGTATTGATTATTTAAATGTAGGGTGGGCAAGTTTTTATGCCCACGCATAGATTAATAATGCGTGGGCACAAGGTCGTGCTCACGCTACAGTATGTATTTTTTTCATGTTTTGTCAGCATTGCTCAATCTTCCTTTCTGAATCTTCGCTAAAATAAGCGCACTTATTTGTTTGGTGGCGCCTTATGCATAGCAATCGCTCGTTCCCTACTACCCGTTTACGCCGTATGCGACACGATGATTTTTCCCGCCGCATGATGCGCGAAAATCATCTCACTGCCAGTAATCTGATTTTGCCGGTGTTTGTTTTAGATGGCGAAAATCGCACAGAGGCGATTGCATCTATGCCTGGTGTGAGCCGTCAGAGTCTGGATCAGCTGTTTTATACGGCTGAGCAGGCGGTTAAGCTAGGCGTACCTGCTTTGGCATTGTTCCCCGTGATTGAGCAAGACTTAAAAACACTGGATGCGGCAGAGGCATGGAGCCCAAATGGCTTGGTACCACGCGTAGTGCGTGAGTTAAAAGCACGTTTTCCGGAGCTGGGTCTGATCACAGATGGTGCACTCGACCCGTATACCATTCACGGTCAGGACGGCATTATTGATGCCAATGGTTATGTTCTAAATGAAGAAACCGTGGCTGCGCTGGTTAAGCAAGCACTTTGCCATGCTGAGGCGGGTGTCGATATTATTGCGCCGTCAGACATGATGGATGGGCGGATTGGCGCGATTCGTAAGGCTTTGGATGCCCAAGATTTTATCCACACCCGCATCATGGCCTACTCGGCTAAGTACGCATCGGCCTTTTATGGCCCTTTCCGCGATGCCGTTGGCTCGGCAGCGAATCTGGGTAAGGCCGATAAAAAGACTTACCAAATGGACCCAGCTAATCTGAACGAAGCCTTGCATGAAGTGGCGCTGGATCTGGCCGAGGGCGCAGATATGGTGATGGTGAAGCCGGGTATGCCTTACTTGGATGTGGTACGCCGAGTAAAAGACGAATTCGCCGCACCGACTTTTGTTTATCAAGTGTCAGGCGAATACGCCATGCTCAAAGCCGCCGCACAAAACGGCTGGTTAAATGAAGAAGCTGTGGTGCTGGAAAGCTTAATGGGCTTTAAACGCGCTGGTGCAGATGGGATTCTGACTTACTTTGCATTGGATGCGGCGCGGTGGCTGGCGGGGAAGTGATTGCTTAGGGGGATGCCCAGTACGAGATAATTGGTTTGTTTTGTTCTTGGCAAACAAAGAAAACATACTATCCACAATCTTGGCGTAGGGCTTAAAAATCCCCTTGAAGCACGCCGAAGCGAGGAATGGTAATCCCCCCACAAAACCAGCTCATTTTTAAGTAGAATTTTCTCGCAGTGTTTGAGGAGCTCTACATGAAAGCAGCACGCTATTCCGACAGCCAAATTATGGCGATTTTAAAGCAAGCCG
>NZ_JAWQUO010000037.1:0-46468 GCF_033446605.1 Iodobacter sp. CM08
ATTAGCGCCAAACTCTGGGTGCTCAGCGGTACGTTGCCAGTGTAGCTGCACTTTAATTCGGCCCAGCTCGTCGGTATGGACTTCTGTATCCGCAGGGCCAACCACGGTGGCGGTTTGCACGCCTAGGCTGGTGGGCTTAGTAAATTCTTGCTGGCCTAGATGGCTAAGCAGAGGCTGGCCGCGCCTTTGGGCGGTAAAGTCTACTTGATAAGGCGCGTTATCTTTGGCTGAAGGGGCAAGTAGGCTGGGGGCGATTAATTGTAATTGCTGGCTTAAATCCACCGGCAAATTATTATTTGCGGTGAAGTTAAGCTCGGTAACAGCGAATTCCCTTTGCTCGGCTGAGTCCCATTCATGGGCGGGGTGATCTTCTAATCTAAACCATTGCCCCGCTTGCAGGCTGCGTAAAGTGCCCGAGCCGGTGAAGGATTTCTTTTGCCCATCTAAGGCATCTTGACGCAGCTTAGCATCGTGGTTTAGCTGGTCTAAATCGCTGGCGTAGTAATGCGCCTGTGGGTCGTAATATTCGAGGCTGGCTTGGATTTGTTGGCCGCCATCGCCTTGATCAACCGCGCTATCGCTCTGGCTATGGCTGGTACTAGTGGCTTTGTAATCAAAGCTAGCTAAGGACACCGAGCTGCTGCCAATTTGCCGCTGGCTGTGCCATTGGGTGAGTGAATCACTTTCTTCTGCGGCCGATGCGCGGTGAAATCTGGCGATGGGGTCTATGGCTTCGGGAATCGCAAAAACATCATCGAACACCACCAGCTGCACTTGTGGGTTGTCTCCCGCCAGATGTTCAAAACGCCAAGAAAGGCCGCTTTCTTTGAGCTGCCTGCACACAAAGGCAAGATCGTCTTCTCGGTATTGCACGCAATAAGAGCGTGGTGGATATTCGCCGGATAATTTGAAATCAACGGTTTGCACGGCAGCAAACACCGGATTTTTAGCCTGATGTTCGGCCAAGATCTGCTTCACTATTTCGACAATGGTTAAATCTTGGAATATGCGAGAAGTGCGGCGATATCTAAGCAGTGCAAAAGGCGGCTCTACGGTGAGCGAATACTTAGCAAAGCCGCCATCAGATCCCAATAGTTGAGCTTGCGAGATTACCCCGCAACGCTCAATTGCATCGCCATTGGCATCTGCAATAGACAATACCACCGGCAAGCCTAATAGCGATTTAAGCTCTAAATCGCCAGTGGGGGAAAGACATTTGATTTGATAGCAATAAGCCCGATTAATCCCCTCGCTGCCCGTTACTTGCTGGGGGAGTAACTGTTCACCCCATGCCGTACCGTCCCCCAATTGAAGTGAAATAAGGCGCTGTTCTTGATTAAAAGCAGCGGCAAATGAGGCAAGTAGATCTAAGGTCATAGAAAACCAATGGCTTACAGGGATTTCTCTATATTACACGAAGCTTTGTGCTTTCTGATCTAACATTGCAATGATTGGATGGTGTGATTATGAACACAAGCAGGTCTTGTAAGGTATAACGCTTATGTTGAGTGAGGTGTTCAAGAAAATTGCTCGCCCCACGCTGCGCCATCAGCCAAGCTGAAGGCTAATAAGGCGATTGTGCTGATTAAAAGCAGCGGCAAATGAGGCAAGAAAATAGAAGGTCATTTTAAACCAAGGGCTTACGAGAAGCCCGGTGTATTACACCAAACTTTTTCCATGCTGTTGGGGGTTGTTTGTAATTAGTACACAAGCGCTGCTTTAATTGACCTGCTGGGAGATGCTGCTTTGATGCTTGGTGTTGAATTTTAGTTTAATGCCTTTTTTTGAAAATACTTCAGCCCTGTTTTATGGCGGTTTGCCGCCGCTATATGTCCATTGATTCCGTAGTTTCGCCAGTATGGTGGTCAGCGTTGCTAATGGCATTTCGCCGTTTCTCCTTTGCAAGCAAGGCTCTGCAATGTAGTTGGCTTGTGCTTTGCGGCTGGCAAGGAAATTGCTCAGTAAATGAGGCGGATGCCGCTTTTGCCTGATATCGCGGTAGTCCTCTTCCTTTACCTACGGAGTTCAATGATGAAATTAACTTTGCTTGCTGCTGCACTGGCCACCGCTGCTTTGCCAGCTTATGCCGCAGATGATGTGATTCGATTGGGTAATCTCAAGTTTGCCCACTACGGTGCGGTGTCTTATATCAAGGAAATTGCCCCTAAATGCGGGATTAAGGTTGAGGAGAGGATGTTCGCCAAGGGGCTGGATATTATGCCGGCCATTATTGCGGGCGAGATTGATGTAGCGGCCAGCGCGGCTGATGCGGCGATTGCGGGGCGGGCGGGCGGGGTGCCGGTGTATGCGGTGGCGGGTTTTGCCAAAGGCGGGATTAGGATTGTGGTGCAGCCGGGTTCAGCCATTAAAACCGTGGCTGATTTTAAAGGTAAATCTGTGGGCGTGGCGCGTGGTGGCGCACAGGAGCTGGCGCTATTGGCAGAGTTGGCTAAGGCGAATCTAAGCTGGTCAGAAAAACCGGGTAAAGATGTAAAAATTGTTTACCTGCCCTTTGCCGATTTAAACCAAGCACTGATGCAAAAGCAGATTGATGCCATGTCGCAATCTGAGCCGCAGGCTTCGCAAGCCATTAATAAGGGTTTTGGGGTGGAGCTGCTTAAGCCCTATGAAACACCGATGGGCGAGCCGATTCGTACCCTTGTGATGAGCGAGAAGCTTTACAACACTAATCGCCCGCTGGCAGAAAAGTTTATGAAGTGCTTTGTGCAAGCCACCAAGGCCTTTATGGATGATCCAAAGCTGGCCGAAAACTATGTGCGCAGCAATATGTTTAAGGGCCAAATTACTGTGGATGACTATCAGGATGCCATCGCTAATTCGCCGTTTTATTACAACCTTAGTGCCGAGCATATTCAGATTACGACCGATTTTATGGTGAAGTACGGCGTGGGCAAGATGGTAAAACCGCCGGTGGCCAAAGAGTGGGTGAAGCTTGATCTGCTTGAGCAAGCCAAGAAATCTTTAAACGTGAAATAAGGGCTATCTGATGAATAAAGCAATAGTAGTCCGGATCGCAACCGGCCTTTGGCTGCCCGTTTTATTGATTGCACTTTGGCAGGCGGCGGCGATGGCGGGCTGGTTAAATCCACAGATTCTGCCGTCTCCATGGCAGGTGGTGGTGCGCTGGTATGCGTATTTATTGCCGATGGAGCCTTATGACGCGGCGCAGAGTAGCTACGCGGCGTGGTTGTTTTCTGGTGAAATGATTCACGATGCCATCGGTACGCTGTATCGGGTGATTGTGGGTTTTGCGATTGGTGCGGCGCTGGCTTTGCCACTTGGTTTGCTGATGGGGGCCAGTCAGCGGGTTTATAGTTGGTTTAATCCTCTGGTGCAGGTGCTTAGGCCTATTCCGCCGATTGCCTATATTCCCTTGTCGATTTTATGGTTTGGCCTTGGCAATGCACCGGCGATTTTTCTGATTGTGATTGGCGCGTTTTTCCCTGTGCTGATGAATACTATTGCGGGGGTGCGTCAGGTGGATTCTATTTATCTGCGGGCGGCACGTAATTTGGGCGCAGGCCAGAGCACCTTATTTCTGAAAGTGATCTTGCCTGCGGCCACGCCGTATATTCTGGCTGGGGCAAGAATTGGCGTGGGAACGGCGTTTATTGTGGTGATCGTGTCAGAAATGATTGCGGTGAATAATGGGCTGGGCTTCAGGATATTGGAAGCGCGTGAGTATTTTTGGTCAGATAAAATTATCGCCGGTATGTTTACTATCGGCTTGCTGGGTCTAGCCATTGATATGGCGATGAATAAACTTAATAACCATCTGTTGCGCTGGCACCGTGGCTTGGAGCACTAATATCATGACGGCACAAATCAAAATAGCGCAGGTTCATAAAGTTTTTAAAACTTCGGGTGACGATGTGGTGGCCTTGCGGGATATCAATTTGGATATCCCCAATGGGCAGTTTGTTTGCCTGCTTGGGCCATCGGGCTGTGGCAAATCTACCTTGCTGAACGCGGTGGCTGGGTTTTCTCATCCTACTAGCGGCAGCATTACCGTGGATGGCACGCTGATTAAAGACACTGGCCCAGATCGTGGCATGGTGTTTCAGGAATACGCGCTTTTCCCTTGGATGACGGTTGAGCAGAATATTGCCTTTGGCCTGACCATCAAAAAAATGCCACAAGACTATATCGATAGCAAGGTGGCGGAGCTATTAGAAACGCTGAAATTGGTGGAGTTTCGCCACCGTTTTCCTAAAGATTTGTCGGGTGGGATGCGCCAACGCGTGGCTATTGCGCGTATTTTGGCACTGGATTCACCGATTATGCTGATGGACGAGCCTTTTGGTGCGCTGGACGCGCTCACCCGCCGCAGTTTGCAAGATGAGCTGCTTAAAATTTGGCAGGAGCATAAAAAAACCATTCTGTTTGTGACCCACAGTATCGAGGAATCAATCTATCTGGCCGATCGCATCATTGTGCTCACCTACCGCCCTGGCACGGTGAAGCGCGATGTGCTGGTGGATATTCCAAGGCCGCGAGACCCTAGCTCGGCTGAATTTAACGCGCTCAAACGTGAACTTGGCGCGCTGGTGATGGAAGAGCAGCAGCGTCATCAGCAGGCAGAGCTATGCGGCTTGAGCTCTGATTAAAGATGCTTAAACCAGCGCGAATCTTTTGGATGTTGGCGACGCTTTGCTTGGCGGGCAGTCTGTTGTGGGCGGCCGCGCAGTGGAGTGAGCGCAACGCGCTGGCGCAATTACGTACTGCCGGTCAGCATCGCCTCGATGTTTACACCGGCAGCTTACGTAATGCGGTAGAGCGCTATACGTGGCTGCCTTTTGTGTTATCCAGCCAGCGTGATCTGGCTGATTTACTCCGCGCCCCGCAAGATACGGTGCAATTAGAGCGAGTGAACCGCTATTTAAAAGCGGTCAACAACGCAGCGCAAGCCTCGGCGATCTATGTGTTAAATGCTGAAGGCTTGGCGCTGGCATCCAGCAATTGGGATACCCCACAAAGCTATATCGGCAATAACTATGCTTTTCGGCCCTATTTTCAGCAGGCAAGGGCAGGCGCTGCTGGGCGTTTTTACGGCGTGGGCTTTACTACTCAGCAGCCTGGTTATTTTTTGTCTTACCCTATTCGGGAGGGCGAGCGCGTGATCGGCGTGGTGGTGGCCAAAGTGAGTCTAGAGGCACTAGAGCGTGATTGGCGCTTAACCGGCGAACGCATGCTGGTGGCAGATCGCTATGGCGTCGCCTTTTTAGCAACAGACCCAGCCTGGAAATGGCACACCTTGGGGCCTTTGCCTGCTGCTACGCTGAATGAAATCAAACAGAGCCACCAATATGGCCGCAATACCTTTGCTCGGCTGGAGCTGATCAAGCAGCAAACAATAGATAAAAGCACGCTCAGGGCCAGCCTGAAAAGTGGCGCGCAGCAGGCTGATATGCTGGTGCAAACCGCCAACCTGCCTGATTTAGACTGGCAAATTGTGCTGCTAACCGATCTGGCAACGGTGCAGCAGGGCATTAATCGCGTTTTAGTTGGCACGGGCCTCGGGCTATTGGCGCTGCTGGCGTGGTTTTTGTTCTGGCGGCAGCGCCGCCGCCGTATCAGAGATAATATCCGCGCCAGTGCGGCGCTTAAGCAGGCACACGATCAGCTAGAGCAAAAAGTGGCTGAGCGTACCGATGATTTGCTAGGGGCCAACGTCCAGCTGCAGCGTGAAATTAGCGAGCGCATCCGCACCGAGCTTGATTTGCGCGCGGCCCAGAATGAGCTGGTGCAGGCCGGTAAAATGGCCGTGCTCGGGCAAATGGCGGCGGGGGTAACCCATGAGTTAAACCAGCCACTGACGGCCATGCGCGCGCTGGCCGATAATGCCAAGCTGCTGCTGGAGCGTGGCAAAACCAGTGCGGTGGCAGAAAACCTAGTCTTTATCAGCCAGCTAACCGAGCGCATGGGCAAAATCACCGGCCAGCTGCGCTCCTTTGCCAGAAAAAGCGATAACCGCAGCGAAGCCGTGCTGGTTAAGCAATCCATCTCAAATGCCTTGCTGCTGCTTGAGCAGCGGCTGCGCCAGCAGGCGGTCTTGCTGAATATCAGTCAGAGCGATGAGCAGCTGCGGGTAAAATGCAATGCGGTGCGGCTGGAGCAAGTACTGATTAATCTGCTGCGAAATGCGCTGGATGCCGTGCAGGGCAAGGCCGATGCCTGTATTACCTTGCTGGTATGGGCAGAGGCGGGCAGGGTGAAAATCAGCGTTGCCGATAATGGCGCGGGAATTGCCCCAGAGCAGCTAGCCAGCGTTTTTGATCCTTTTTTTACCACCAAGCCTGCCAGCGAAGGGTTGGGGCTGGGGCTGGCGATCTCTCTATCTATTGTGCGTGATTTTGGCGGTAATTTGCTTGCTAGCAATCGCCCAGATGGCGGTGCGTGTTTTGAACTGGAGTTACTTGCCGTGCAGGAGCAAGACGCATGAAAGTGCTGTTGATCGATGATGAAGCCATGATCCGCCACGCCGGTAGTCAAACTTTAGAGTTGGCAGGTTTTGAGGTGGAATCCTTTGCCGATGCAGAATCGGCTCTGCCGCTTTTGCATGCCGATTTTCCTGGGGTAGTGGTATGTGATGTTTGCCTGCCAGGGCTGGATGGCTTGCAGCTGCTGGCAAAAAGCGTGGCAAAAGATGCCGAGCTACCGGTGGTGCTGATTACCGGCCACGGTGATGTGGCGATGGCGGTGCAGGCGATGAGGGATGGTGCTTATGATTTTATCGAAAAGCCTTTTGCATCGGAGCAACTGATTGAAGTAGTGCGGCGCGCCCAAGAAAAACGCGCACTGGTGCTAGAAAACCGCCAGCTACGGCGTGAATTAGAGCGCAGATCCGGCATAGAAGGACGTTTGCTGGGGCGTGGCGCAGGCATAGAACAACTACGCCGCCGTATTATCAGCATTGCCGACACCGATGCCGATGTGCTGATTATGGGCGAAACCGGCACGGGTAAAGAGCTGGTGGCCCGCTGTCTGCATGAATACAGTCACCGTGCAGATCACCCCTTTGTGGCACTAAATTGTGGCGCGCTGCCAGAGCAATTATTTGAAAGCGAAATCTTTGGCCACGAAGCGGGGGCATTTACCGGCGCGACTAAGCTGCGAATCGGCAAAATTGAGTACGCCAGCGGCGGAACGCTGTTTTTAGACGAGCTAGAAAGCATGCCCGTAACCCTGCAGGTAAAGCTACTCAGGGTATTGCAAGAGCGCGAAATTGAGCGCTTGGGCGGCAATGTCAGTATCCCAGTGAATTGCCGAGTGATCGCGGCTACCAAAAGTGATTTAAAACTGCTCAGCGATCAGCAGCAGTTTCGCCTTGATCTCTATTACCGCCTCAATGTTGCCACGCTCAACCTGCTGCCGCTGCGCGAGCGGCGCGAAGATATCCCGCTTTTATTTGAGCATTTTGTGCTGCAAGCCGCTTTACGTTACCACCGCCCCGCAGCCATTGTTGCCGCCAGCCGGATGCGTGAATTAATGCTGCATTCCTGGCCTGGTAATGTGCGCGAGCTGCGCAATATGGCCGATCGCTTTGTGCTGGCGTTACTAGATGACGTGCCCGCCAGCGAAGCCACGCTTGATTTACCCTCCTTGGTTGAGCGCTTTGAAAAAAACCTCATCGAAGATGCTCTACTGCGCGCTGGAGGCCAAATCACCGCCGCCAGCCTCGCCCTTGGCCTACCACGTAAAACGCTGTATGACAAAGTGAAGAAATATCATTTGGGGGCGGGTGAGGGATAGTTGGCGGGCGCTTATCTATTGTGCATGGGGGCTGGAATGCTTTTGACTCAGCGATTGAGCTGCAGCTTGTGAGTTGGTATTGGTGATGGCTTGCTGATGTATTACAATGAAAACATTGCAATACATGGGGCTTAATCATGAGCATGATGTCGATGCGTTTGCCGGATGAGTTAAGCCAGCAGCTGGAAGCGCTGGCCGTGGCGACGGGACGTACTAAATCTTATCTGGCTGGGCAGGCCATTCGGGCCTTTGTCGAGCAGGAGGCTTGGCAGGTCAAGGAAATTAAGGCCGCGCTGCAAGAGGCCGATGCGGGTGATTTTGCCAGTGACGACGAAGTGGCTGCGCTAAGCGCAAAGTGGCCGCTACCTTGAATCATACCCATGCCCTGCGGCTTAGGTGGCTACGCAAAGCCATCGCTAATCTGGATGCAGAGGCGGAATATATCACGCAGGAAAACCCGCAGGCCGCAGCCGAGATGTTTGCCTATGTGAAAGCCAAAGTTGAAGATTTGGTCCATTTTCCAGCGTCGGGTAGGCTGGGGCGCGTACTCGGTACCCGTGAGCTAGTCATCGACCGATACCCCTTCCTCGTGCCCTATCGTGTGGTGGGTAATGAGTTGCATGTACTTAGGGTATTTCACACTAGCCGCAAGCCGCCGCTCAGTTGGTAGAGGCCAGCATCCTACCGTTCTGGAGTCCCCAGTGAAGGTACCATGCCGGACTCTGGCTCTATTTCGCTGAGGCTGTTATTTCAGACTAAAGCGGCACCCTTGCCACCCTACTTGCGGTTCAATTTTTTCTTTTCTCCGTGAAACTCTGTGTTCTCCGTGCCCTCCGTGGTTCAAGATTTGGGTTGTAATGCGGAACAGGGCTACTTCACCGCATCCCTAGGCTTATCTAATAAGCGGATTTCTTCTTTTAGCCATTGCTCATCTTCCGAGCCCACTTCCAGCAAGATCAGTAATTTATTCCACCACTCTTTGGCTGCTGCTTTGTCGCCGCGCTCTACGGCGGCGCTGCCCGCTAGCATAAGGGCATCAGGCTCGCTGGCGTTGACGGATAGCGATTTGACTAATAGATCGGTTGGCTTGCCTTTGAAGCTTTTTTGCTCGATGGCGAGTACGCCTGCAAAACGGGCGATTTCTCCTGCGTCTTTTTCAATGGCAGGCCATGCTTTTTCGTAAGCGCTGATCGCTTCTGTATAGCGGGCTTGCGATCGATAGCTGCGTGCCAGCATCAGCCAGCCTTTTTGATCGTTCGGCTCTAAAACCATCCGTGCTTCGAGTTTTTTAACCATGGCGGCGATTTCATTTGGGCCGACATTGGGGCGCTGGCGCGTGCTTAGGTCGAGCGCGGTGGGTGTGCCCAGCTTGAAATACAGGCCGCCTGCGGCTAAAGGCAAGATAAGTAGCAGCCCGATCACTAGGCCACGTGCAGAGCGCTCGTTCAGTGTTGAGCTGGCGTGGCCTACTTCATTAATCAGACGGCTTTCGGCCTCGATGCGGGCGATGGCGTGGTCGCTCTCGCTTAAACGGCCATAGCGTAAGTCTTCATCCAGCTCGGCCAAGATCGTGTCGTGCAGGGCATAGCGCGCGCGGCGAATATCACCGGCTTGCGAGCGGCCCCGCAGCAAAGGCCAAATCAGCGCGGCCAGTGTGATGACCACCATCAGTGTGCAGATAATGGCAAATAGGGAGAAAGGATTCATGAGGATGTTCTCTCTTGCGGGTGAAGGCGGCAAGTAAGCAGCAGCGAGGTAATCACCGCCATTAGTACGCAGATCAGGGTAAATAAGCCAAAGTGCGATGTGTTCATTGTTTTTCCATCTGTCGTAGGGCGGGTGAAACCCGCGTGTTTTTCATACAGTTTCGCGGGTTTCACCCGCCCTACAAGTGCACTATTGAGTACTGTTTGTGTTATCAAATTCTTTTTGTAAAGCCACTAGCTGGGCCGGATCAACCTCGCTGGGCGTGGATTTTCGACTGCGGATTTGCCGCAGCAACAGAAACAAACCAATTAAGAGCAGCAGAGGCGGTAAGAGCCATAGCAACAGCGTTCTGGCCTTGAATGGTGGGCGGTAAGTGACAAAGTCACCGTAGCGATCGGTGAGGTAGCTGATGATTTGTGGGTTGCTATCGCCAGCGGCAATGCGCTCCCTTACTTCGCGGCGTAAATCTTCGGCCAGCGGCGCACGTGAGCTAGCTAGACTTTCATTTTGGCAAACTAAACAGCGCAGCTCGGTAGACAACTCGACCAAACGTGCATTCGCAGCCACATCGCTGGCGGCAGGCGCAGCTACCTTGGCCGCTGCGGGCAATATCAGTGCTAGCCATAATCCACATATAGCCAGAGTACTAAAACCCAAACCTTGCACCACGGAGGAAAAGGAGGACACAGAGAGCCACGGAGAAAACCAAGGCCGTGTAACTCCGTGTTCTCCGTGGTTTAGGACCTGGTTTTTAATATTTTGTGTTTTAAAATATGCCAATAAGCGGTAGTTATTCATAGCCGTGCCTTTTGCAGCTCAGGTAGCAGGATGTTTTTAAAAATATCTGGGGTGATTGCACCGATGTGTTTGTAAGCAATATGGCCGTTTTTATCGATCACAAAGGTCTCGGGCACGCCGTATACGCCGTAATCAATGCCCACTCTGCCATCCCTATCCGCCACTACCACATTGTAAGGATTGCCACGGCTTTGTAGCCACTGTTTGGCATCGCTATCTAAATCTTTATAAGCCAAGCCAACAAGGGTGACTTTATGCTCCGTCGCAATGCTGTTGAGTACCGGATGCTCTTGAATACATGCGCTGCACCATGAGGCCCATACATTTAGCAGCCATGCTTGGCCCTTGAGGCTAGCAGGGGAGAACTGCCCTGCGGCGTCTAAGCGATCAAGCTTAAATTGCGGCGCAGGCTTGCCGATGAGCACGGAAGGGATTTCACGCGGATTAAGCGTTAAACCCGCCGCCAGCAATAGCGCCAGTGCCGCAAAAATAATTAAAGGAGCAAAGCGTTTCATTAAAGCTTCCTAAGCTGCATAAAAGTTCTGTGGGCACAGAGAACACGGAGTTACACGGAGAAAACCAATACCTTGAGTCATTTTGAATTTGCGTGTGTTTGATTTTTTTCTCCGTGTTCTCCGTGTCTACAGGTTTAAGGTTTTACATCCTTAGCAGCCAAGCGCGTCTGCCTGTAGCGGCGATCGGATAGGGCGATGGCTCCGCCTAGTGCCATTAAGATGCAGCCGTACCAGATCCAGCCAACCAGCGGTTTGTAATGGATGCGCACTAGCCAGTCGCCAGTAAATGGGTTGTCGCCCAATGGCTCGCCAAGGGATACGTAGATATCTTTGATCGCCGTATGGTGAATCGCCGCTTCGGTCATCGGCATTTGGCTGGAGAAATACTGGCGTTTTTCGGGCTGCATCACGCTAATCGCCTTGCCGTTTTGGCTGAGCGTAAGCTGCCCGGTGAGCGCGGCGTAATTGCTGGCGCGGGTTGATTTCACAGCGTCAAAACTAAGGGTATAGCCCGCAATATGGTGCGTGTCGCCAAAGGCCATGCGCAGATCATCTTCGTGCTCGTAACTTGAAACGACGGTTACTCCCGCTACAAACACCGCAATCCCAAAGTGGGCGATATGCATGCCAGAAAAAGCCGCCGGCACATTGCATAGCGCTTGCCACCATGTGTTGCCATTACGGCGGTTGCTGATTAAGCGGCGGCTCCAATCACGGATGGAGGTAATGGCCACCCAAAGCGCGACGACTAAAGCGGCGGCTACGCCCCATTTCCACTGCCCCCAGCAAAATGGCAGTAATGCGCCTCCCACAATTGCCAGAATCATTGGCCCGTAATAGGCCAGCCACAAGCTACGGCCATCTTGGTTTTTCCAGCGCACGCTGCCCGATAAGCCCATCAGTAGCAGGGCCGGCATCATCAGCGGAATAAACACGCTATTAAAGTAGGGCGGGCCAACCGATAGCTTGCCCTGGCCGAGTGCGTCGATCAGCAGCGGGTAGAGCGTGCCAATAAATACCGTGCTACAGGCCACGACTAAAATCACATTATTGGCGAGCAGCAGCGCCTCGCGTGAGCACCAGTTAAACGCGCCACCGCCTTCCAGTAAGGGTGCGCGCCAAGCATAAAGCGCCAACGATGCGCCGATCACCACGCAAAGAAAAATCAAAATAAATAAGCCGCGAGCCGGATCGGTGGCAAAGGCGTGTACCGAAGTCAGTACGCCGGAGCGCACTAAAAACGTGCCAAGTAAGGATAGCGAGAAGGTGCCAATCGCCAGCAATACCGTCCAGTGTTTAAAGGCATTGCGTTTTTCGGCCACCGCTAAGGAGTGAATTAGCGCCGTTCCGGCCAGCCAAGGCATAAAGGAGGCGTTTTCAACTGGATCCCAAAACCACCAGCCGCCCCAGCCTAGTTCGTAATAAGCCCATGCACTGCCCAGCATAATGCCCAGCGTGAGCGAAACCCATGCAGCGGCAGTCCAAGGGCGGCTCCAGCGCGCCCAGCTGGCATCAAGCCGGCCAGAAATGAGCGCGGCCACGGCAAAGGCGAAGGCAACCGAAAAGCCAACATAACCCATATAAAGGAGTGGCGGATGAAGGATAAGCCCCAAATCTTGTAGTAGCGGGTTTAAATCGGCCCCGTCGCTCGGCGCGGGAAGTTGGCGAATAAAGGGGCTGGATGTTAGCAAAATAAACAGATACAGGCCGCTGCCCACCCAAGCTAATACGCCACTCACCAAAGATTGCACCGAAAGGGGGAGGTTGCGCGCAAACACCGCCACCGCCGCGCCCCAGCCAGAAAGCATCAGCACCCATAGCAGCAGCGAGCCTTCGTGCCCGCCCCAAACGGCGGCAAACTTAAACCAGACCGGCAGCAGGCTATTGGATTGCCGCGCCACATAGCGGATCGAAAAATCGTCTTGCAAAAAAGCCGTTGCCAGTAGTGCAAAGGCGCTGGCGGTGAGCGCTAATTGCAATAGCGCCGCTGGCCGAGCAATGCGCATGGCGGGCAGCCAGTTGCTGATTCCTCCCCCAATCCCTAGCGTGCCCTGCACCAGCGCCACCAGTAGCGCCAGAATCAGCGTGAAAGTACCAAGTTCACCAATCATTGTTTTTCCTGAAGTAAAGCTGAGCATGGGTCATTAAGGACAAAAGGTCTGTAGATACTGAGAGCATGAAGAGCACTGAGCACGCAGAGAAAACATACATTTTTCGTTGCTGAATTCTGCTTAATCTCGCTTCCTTAGTTTTTCTCTGCTTGTTATAAGAAACAATATCTGTAGGGTGGGCACAATGTTTTATCGTGCCCACGCGGGCAATCACGCTCAGAACGCGTGGGCAAAAAAATTTGCCCACCCTACATGTATTGTTTTTCTCTGTGTTCACAGACCTTTTTAAATTGTTAAATCTTTTTATCTGCCGCTTTCTGATGTGCCTTGTTTACCGCATCCTGCGCTTCGGGTGGCATATAGTTTTCGTCGTGTTTGGCGAGCACTTCGGTGGCGGTGAAGATGCCGTTTTCCCAGCTTCCTTCGGCCACAACGCCTTTACCTTCTTTAAATAAATCTGGCAACAGCCCACGAAATTGCACGGGGATATTTTTATCGGTGTCGGTGACTGTAAAGCGAATACTCACGCCATCGCTTGCGCGGATGAGGCTTTTATCCACCACCATTCCGCCCAGCCTAAAAGCTCTGCCATGTGGCGCTTCACCATTGATGATTTGCGTTGGCGAGTAGAAAAAAACCAAGTTTTGGCGAAAGGCATTCACTACAAAAAACGTGACCAAAGCCAGCGTAATTAAAGCGCCCATAATCCAAAATATACGTTTACGTCTGGGGGACATGGGGTTCTCCTATTTATTGATAATTCTTAGCGTGTTGCTGTCTGTGTCCTAAGCCGCAAAGCAAAAAAGGTCTTTTTTAGTACCTTCGGCACGTTGATTTTGGTGCGGGAATCCCCCGCGAGGGACTCACTTTCTTGAACGGCCAAGAAAGTAAGCAAAGAAGGCCGCCCCGACCAGCACGAAGGCTCCTCACTGCGGATAATCGGCTCGGCGAAAAAGGCTGCTCGCTCGCTGCCTCGCTACCCCTTTTCCGAAACCCCGATCCGCTTATTCCTCGCTTCGGCGTGCTTCAAGGGGACTTAAAAAGCCCCGTGCCGAGCGCGTGGTTATTATGTTTTTTTGTTGTTTGCTACTAAAAACAAATTGCTTCGCGCGTATGGGTGAAACCCGCGCATTTTTCAGCATCGCTCACGGGTTTTACCCGCCCTACAATAGCGCTGGATGCTCGTCACTTTCTGATTCCATTTCCTCCGCCAAAGCCATTCTCTGTAAGTGCCGAAGCACTTGCTTGCGTTGCTGCTTGATCAAGAGCCATTCCATACCTAGCCCAAAAACACAGGCAATAAAAGATCCCCATACATAAAGGCCGTATCCGCCCATATGAATAAAATCGCTGAAGCTGGCCCAGTAGAGGGTTGAAAACATTATTTGTCTCCCTGTGCGATACGCTCTTTTACCCAGCGAGTGCGGCCTTCACGCTGCAAAATTAGGGTGCGAACGCGGGATAGGCAGGTGGCGATGCTGTACATCCATGCCGCTAGTGACATCAATAACATCGCCGCCAGCATGGTGCTGGCCATGCTGCTGCCTTTTTCTAAAGAGATGGACGCACCTTGGTGCAGGGTGTTCCACCATTTCACCGAGAAATAAATCACTGGCACATTAAATGCCCCGACGATCGCCAGCACCGATCCGGCTTTATCGGCTCGTTCTGGTTCATCAATGCTGCGGCTGAGGGCAATAAAGCCTAAGTACAGAAAAAACAGTAAGAGCATGGAGGTGAGCCGTGCATCCCACACCCACCAAGTGCCCCACATCGGCTTGCCCCACAGCGCGCCGGTCAGTAGCGATAAAAATGCCATTAACGCCCCCGTTGGGGCCAAGGATTGCGCCATCATTGCGGATAGTCGGGTGCGCAAAATGAGATGCATGACGGACCAAAACGCCATCACCATATAAATAAACATCGCCATCCAGCTGGTGGGCACATGCAGAAAAATAATCCGATAGCCTTCACCCTGCTGCGCATCGCTAGGCGCAATGGCAAAGCCCAGCCATAACCCCATCGCACAGAAGAGCAGGGCCAAGGCCATAAACAGCGGACATAGCCGCCCAGCCAGCGGGTAAAACTGCATGGGGGAGGCAAAAGAAAATAGATTCAGCCAGCGCGGGCCGTTATGGCTTGGTTTCATTGTTTCCTTAAATATTGTGTGCCTACATAAAGGGTTTCATAGGGTGTATAACGACGCAGTCGTTACGCACCAAGAGCGGTGCGCAAGAAAAACGACTTGCACACCCTACGAAAAATCGGCTTTTGACTCTGTTTTTCTCAACCTTAAGCAAACTATTCCACCGCCAGTCTCACGGCCATTGCCGCCAGCCACGGCGCTAAAAATAGCGTTCCGCAAAGGATGGCGGCCAGTAAGGATAGCTCGGCCATGCCAGATAGCCCGCCTGTTACGGCTGCAACCGCACCGCTACCAAAAATCAAGACGGGGGCGTAGAGCGGTAATACTAAAAGAGCCAATAACATTTCGCCTTGACGCACGCCAAGGGTCAGCGCTGCGCCGATGCTGCCCAGTGCGCTGAGTGTGGGTGTGCCGAGTAGTAAGCTGGCCATCAGCATCAATAGCGTGTCGCTTTCTAATCCGTATTGAATGCCTAAAAGGGGCGCGATTAAGGTCAGCGGAATACCGGTGGTGAGCCAGTGGGCGATAATTTTGCCCGCCACCATGACGCTGGTAGGAGCGGCGCAGAGTAAAAGTTGCTCTAGGCTGCCATCCTGCCAATCGCTAGTAAATAATCTGGGTAGGGCGAGTAGGTTGGCGAGGATCACCGCCACCCACAATACGCCGGGGCCAATGCGGGCGAGCAGCTTTGGCTCGGGGCCAATGGCGATCGGGAATAGACAGGCGATCAAAACAAAGAACACCACGCCCACCAAAAGATCACCCCGTTGCTGCCAAGCAAGGAGTAAGTCTCGCCTGATTACGGCTAAGAAAAAGTGCCCGCTACTCACTCTTGCCTCCTTGGCTCTGGGCAAAATCTAGCTCCATAACGGGGGGAGTCGTTGCGGGTAGTGTTTGGTGTGAAGTCAAAATCACTAGCCCGCCGTTGCTGAGCTGCTGGCTAATCCAGCCACCAAGTTGATCTTGAGCTTGCGTGTCGAGCGCCACAAAAGGCTCGTCCAGTAGCCAAAGTGGGCGGGGCAGGGCAAGGAGTTTAGCAAGTGCCGCTCGTTTTTTTTGCCCTTGAGATAAAGAGCGCACGGCCAAATCACACTGACGGCTTAGGCCCACTTTTGCTAGAGCTTGTAGCGCTGCCGCATCGCTTAAAGGCTGGCCTGCTAGCTCTGCGGCGAGGTGTAAATTGGCGTGAGGGCTAAGTAGCTCTTTTAAGCCATCTTTGTGGCCTAAATAATGCAGTGCAGCAGCGTATTGGTCGCCAAGGCTGGTCAGCGCTTGCGCTTGCCAAACTATTTCGCCACTTTGTGGGCGGCTTAAGCCTGCTAGTAATTTAAGAAGTGTGGTTTTACCCGCCCCATTTGCGCCACGCAGGTGCAGGCATTGCCCTGAATTTAGGGTGAATGACAGCTTGCTAAATAGCGTGCGGTCGGCGCGCTGAGCGGAAAGGCCAGAGACAGAAAGCATAGCCCTAGTATAGGGATATAGCCGTTTTTTCTGGCAGGTATTTGGGTCTATCTCGAAAGGGGTAGCCTTAAATGCAACAGGGCCTGTCTGGAGTGCTAAACCTCCGCGTTGTGGCAGGGCATTGGCTACGGGGCGCGTTGGTTTTCTACAGGGTGTGGATGATGTTTCTAGGCAAAAAAACGGAGAGCAAGGCTCTCCGTTTAGATTAAATAAGGGGCTTAACGAGGCTCTGCCAAGGCAGAGCCTGCGTCTTGATTAAAAGCTTAGGTTCAAGCCTGTTTGGCCGCTATAACTGCTGTCTTTGTTGCTCAGGTATTCCACCTTGCCAAATAGTGAGACGTCTTTGCTGAGTTTATAGTTGGCGTTAAAGCCAATGCTCGCGCCGATATCGCGGTCTTTAGCAAATTCAATTGGCGCGGTCACACGTTGATCAACGGCTAATGTGCTTTGCATATCATCACTTTGATTGCTGAAGTGACGCTCAATCCCCAGATCTACCCCTAGTTTTAAAGGCTGATCTTTAGCGCCCCAAATCAATGATGTACCAAGCTGCCAAGTAAACTGGTTGGCGTCGACACTGCCTAGTTGCAGGCGGTGGCTGGTGCCTTGCTCGTTAAATGCATCCACCATGACTTTGCCGTGGCTGAGGTTGCTACGTGTTAGCACGGTCAGGTCTTGATCCGCATAGGCTTTGTAGCTGGCGGCTAAGCTAGCATCAATGCCGCGTGCCGAGGTGGAGCCGGTGATCTGGCCACTCACGCCGCTACGATCTAGATCGTAGGAATACTTGGCGTAAGCCACGCTGGCAAGCACATTAAGAGCGCTTAAAGGCTGGTAGGCAAGGTAGGCCGTGAAGCTATGACCATTGACATTGCCTGAGCCAAAGTGAGCCTCTAGCTTGCCGTTGTTAACGGTTAGGACGCTGCCCAACTTTAGATCTTGGCTCACGTTGAATTCCGCACCCAGATAGTAATCATTGCGGCTGATATGCGAGTTGCCTGCCGATTGACCACCACTGCGCATATAGCCTGCATAAGCTGAGTTTTGCTCTTGCGTGCCACGGGCTTGTAGTAGGTTCAACATGCTGCGTTTGTTTTGTAGGGCGTAATCACTGATCGCACCGTAATATTCTGGTGTGAGGCGCTCTACATTGGATGACACCGTTGCACCATTGGCAGTCAGGAATTCACCCGCGTTTTTACCTGCTGCAAGCGAGGTGTCGATTTGATTGCTGCCAACTTCCTTGGTGGCAATATTCATCAACGCTGCCGCTGCCGCACGCTGGCTAGGCGTATTGCCGAGGTCAGCAAAGGTGCTTTGTGGCAGGTTTAATCCCGTGGTTAGCACTTGGCCGGTGGCGACGTCAAATACCGCTGCCGCATTGACCACGGCGGCATTGCTGCCCGCTAAGCCATCCAAATCAAACTTCACCTCAGCAAAGTGGCCGCTGACGCGTTTGGCGTTGCCGTTTTGATCCGCAAGAATCTGATAAACCTCACCAAGGCGTGGTGCGCTGCCACCGTAGGTTTGGACCACCAGCTGGCTGTTGGATTCTAGCGTGATCTTGCCTGCAACCCGCAGCTGATCGTGACCAGTGATTGGCGTGGTGTTTTGCAGCTCAGATTGCAATACGCCCGCTTCATTGTAATTGCCAGCGATATTAATCACGCCAGGCGAGTTGCCCGGAGCCAGCGTGCCTTCATTGCGGAAATCACCGTCAAAGCTTAAGAAGCCTTGCACTTTCTTACTGTTGGTAAACAAGCCAGAAATAGTGCTAACCGTGCCGCCGCCCGTCAATACATCGTACTTCAGGCTGTTGGAATCGTTCAGCGTGAGTACGCCGCCCTTATCTACCGTTGCCGTGCCTGTTGTAACCACGGCCTTGTCGCTTACCGCTACTTGGCTATTGTTTTGCACATGAATGGTATCGGTGTCGGTGTTGCTATTGCCACTGATATCGAGCTTGCCGCCAGTGCTGATCAAATCGGTTTTGGCCGCGTTGATCTTGCCGGTAAATACCCCGCCATTGGTGACGGTGAGTTTATGGGTGGTGGAATTCACCGTACCTGAGCCGTTCAGGGTTTTGATCGTTTGATCGCCGCCTGCCAGAATCATTTCACCCGTTTGATCGATCTGCACCGTGGCATTTTTATTCAGACGCTCAGCTGCACCTAGAGTTAGCGCACTTTGATCAAAAATATGCACGTTTTCTGCCGCACTCGTGCCATTGAGAGTGACTTTTCCGTGCGTTTCCAGCGTGCCGTCACCTAGATTGGCATTCACTACCGAGCCATCGTTCAGCGCATAGTTGCTCGCGCTTAAGGTGCCGTTACCAATGATGTGGCCGCTATTGCTTAGGCTGGCAATGCGTTGATTTGCATCAATTTTCAGTGTGCCATCGTTGCTAAGCTTGGCTGTTGTCGATAAGCCGCCATTTTGATTATTAAGCGTGGCGGGTTTTGCGATATAAATATCTTGGCTGGCGAGTTTGCCGCTAAGCGTGATGGCACCCTGCTCAATGCGCGTTGCACCCTTGTAACTGCTCACGCCCGACATACTCAGCATGCCGCTGCCTTGTTTAACAAAGCTGCCCTTGCCAGAAGCGTCGTTGATTTGGCCGCTAAACAGGCTGTCGGTGTTTTGCTGAAGGGTCAGTTTGCCAGCGTTTAAATCCAACTCGCCAAGGCCAGATAGCTGGGCGATGGTTTCATTGCCGCCCAAGACCAGCTTGCCCGCAATGCTGACTTTTGCGGTGTCTAATAATCGGTCTGCTGCGCCCAGCGTGGTGATGCCGGAATCAATTTTGACCGATTCTGCGGCGCTAGTGCCATTAAGCGCTACATTGCCATTGGCAATCAGGCTGCCCGAGCCCAAGTTAGCGTTGATTAGCGAGTGGTCGTTCAGCGCGTAAGTCTTGGCGGTGAGGGTGGCCTTGCCGTCGGTGCTAGCATGGATGGTGCCGGTATTGATCAGCGCGGCAATGGTATCGTCATGGTTTAAATTGACGGTGCCATCGTTATTAAGCTGAGCCAGATCAGCCAAGCCGCCTTGATTGTTTGTCAGGGTGCTGCCTTTTTGCACGTCCAGCTTCAGGCTGGCGAGTGAGCCATCCAGTGTGATGCCGCCACTTTCAATTCGAGTCTCGCCGATGTAATGGCTTGCGCCCGTCAGGGTGATGGTGGCTGTGCCTTGTTTTACAACGCTGCCTTTATTTATTTGCGAGTCATTAATCTGGCCAGCAAATAGGGTGTCGGTATTTTGTTGTAAGGTCAGCTTGCCCGCATTCAGATCAACAATGCCACTTGCCTTGCCTGCCAGCGTGCCGATGGTTTCATTGCCGCCCAGTACTAATTTGCCGTCTACGCTGACATCGCTCGTATCCAGCAAACGCTCTGCAGAGCCCAAAGTCATGGTGCCACTTGCCACATTCACGGTTTGCGCCGTGCTTGTGCCGTTGAGCGCAACCTTGCCATTGGCGGTTACCACGCCTGTGCCTAGGTTGGCATTGATGATCGAACCTTCATTTAGGGCGTAAGTGTCTGCCGTCAGTGTGGCTTTGCCATCGGTACTGGCGTTGATGGTGCCGGTGTTGACCAGCGTTTTAATCGTGTCATCACTATTTTGATTAACGATGCCGTCGTTGTTCAGCTTAGCCAGTGTAGATAGGCCGCCTTTATTGTCGCTGAGCGTGCCGTCTTTTTGCACATCAAGATTCAGGCTTTCCAGTGTGCCATCTAAAGTAATACCACCCTGTTCGATTGTGGTATCACCCAGATAATGGCTGTTGCCTGCGAGCGTCAGTGTGTTTTTCCCTTTCTTAAGTACACTGCCTTGTGTTGATGTTGCATCATTGATTTGCCCAGCATAGCGGGTGTCTTTTTCTTGCAGTAAGGTTAGCTTGCCGCCGTTCAAATCAACGATCGCAGTGGCTGTTGTGCCCGCCAATGTGCCAACCGTTTCATTGCCGCCCATGATGAGTTTGTCATCGACGGTGATGTCTGCGGTGTTGAGCAGGCGCTCAGCGGAGCCTAACGTCATGGTGCCATTTTTAACGTGTACGGTTTTGCTGACCAGCGTGCCGTTTAATTGCACCTTGCCGCCATCCACCGTGGTGTCGCCACTGAAGGTGTGATCGCCAGTGAGGGTGATTTCGCCTGTGCCGTGTTTCAGTAGGCTGCCTTTGTCGCCGTCCTTATCCTGAATCACGCCGTTAAAGGTGGTGTTATGGTTTTGTTCTAAGGTCAGCTTGCTGCCAGAGAGTTCAACCACGCCCGTTTTAGCGCCCGCTAAAGTGCCGATGGTTTCATCGCCGCCCATAATTAGCTTGGCGTTTACCGTGACATCGCTGCTATTCAGTAAACGCTCCGCCGAGCCTAAAGTCATCACGCCGGTTTCTACGTTAACGGTTTCAGCCGAGCTTGTGCCGTTGAGCTGTACTTTGCCGTTGGCGGTAAGTACGCCCGTACCTAGGTTTGCATTGATGACCGAACCTTCATTTAGGGCATAAGTGTCTGCGGTCAGCGTGGCCTTGCCATTTGCGCTTGCATTGATGGTGCCGGTGTTGATCAACGTTTTAACGGTGTCATCGCTACTTTGATTAACGATACCGTCGTTGTTCAGCTTGGCCAGGGCAGATAGACCGCCTTGATTGTTGGTCAGCGTGCCGTCTTTTTGCACATCAATATTCAGGCTGGCGAGCGTGCCATCTAGCGTAATGCCGCCTGTTTCGATCACGGTATTGCCAAGGTAATGGCTGTCGCCGGTCAGGGTAAGGGTTGCGCTGCCTTGTTTAAGTACGCTGCCTTGATTGACTTGACTATCATCAATATGGCCAGCAAAGGTGGTGTCTTTGTTTTGCTGCAGTGTGAGCTTGGCACCGCTTAGTTCAAGCACGCCATCTGCCTTGCTGCCTGCCAGTGTGCCAATGGTTTCATTGCCGCCCATGACTAGCTTGCCATCGACGATCACATCGCTGCTATCGAGCAAGCGCTCACCGCTGCTGAGCGTCATCACGCCGCTGGCTACATTTACTTTTTCAGCTGCGCTAGTGCCAGTCAGAGTGACCGTACCATTGGCAGTGAGCTCGCCTGTGCCTAGCTTGGCATTGATCACCGAGCCATGGTTAAGCGCATAGGTTTTAGCCGTCAGCGTGTTGCTGCCGTTAATGGTGCCGGTGTTAGTCAGGCTGGCAACGGTGTCATCTGCGTTTAGATTGATGGTGCCGTCGTTATTAAGCTTGGCATCTTGATGCAGACCACCTTGATTGTCGTTCAGTATTGCGCCTGCAAAGACATCAACGCTCTGGCTGGCTAAGCTACCATCTAGCGTAACCGTGCCTGCTTTGATCTGGGTTTGCCCCAGATAAGTATTGTCGCCAGATAGGGTCAGCGTGCCCACGCCTTGCTTGATCACATTGCCTTTTTCGCCGCTGATCTCACCAGAGAAAGTGGTGTTGCCAGCTTGGTTAAGCGTCAGGGTGTTGGCTGCCAGTGCCACTTTGCCTGCGCCTGCCAGCGTGCCAATGGCTTGATCGCCCGTTTTAGTTAAATCAAATTGCCCGTCTTTTTCAACGATCACCGCACCGTCTTTATTCAGCGAGGCTTTACTCGAAAGCTGCAACGAACCTGCTTTAATGGTCGTGCCATCTGCGTAGGTGTTGGCGGCATTGAGAATTAACTCACCTTTATGGCTGGCATCGCCAACCACTAAGCTGCCATTGGACAGTACGCCATCCATTTGCGCGTGCTTGCCTTCGGCTGAGCCAGTGTTGACTAAGATCGTTGCAGTTTTACCGTCAATATCAATGGCGTTTTTAAAGGTGACATTGTCGGTGGCGGTGTCCGAGCCAAAAATCAGCGCATTATCGCCACCTACAAAGCCTTCTTTACCCCATGTGCGCTTTGAGCCACCATTGAGGTTGATTTCCAAATCGCCACCGTTTGCTGCAAAGCCGCCCGAGCCTGTCCACTGAACACGGTCTTTAGCTGTACCAGTGTAGCGATCAAAAGTACCCTTAGTTTCGAGTACGCCACCGTCATGATTGCCAGTGAAGTTGATATTGCTATGCTCGTGGATGCCCGTGCCATCTTCGGCGTGCAAAGCGCCGCCTTCAATCTTGGTTTGGCCGGTGTAGGTGTTGTCAGCGTTAAAGACGACCAGACCACTTTTAATGGTGAGGTCAGCGCCTTTGCCGCTGTTGTTGCTAGCGCCATCCAAGCCAGCCTTGCTGTCATCGGCAATGCTGCCATTAAAAGTGATGGTCTTGCCCTTGCCCGCGTCGAGTACCACGGTCGAGCCTTTCATCATAAAGAGATCCGAGCCTGCTTCTTTACCAGCTTCACCCAGATGTTCTTCATTGTCGTCGCCACTGCCACCGCTGACATTGCCGCGATCAAAGGTGGTATCGCCCTTGATGGTCAGCTTGCCGCCTTTGCCAACAAAAATAGAGCCGCCAAGGCCAGAACCGCCTGCGCCACCTTCACGTTCGCTGTCATTTCCGCCATTGCCCATGCCGCCTTTGCCTGCAGCAAAGCCACCTTTGCCTCCATTGCCTCCATCGCCTGGGTCTTTTGCATGAGTGGCATCGTGGCCGTCATTTCCGTCTTTTCCGCCGTCGCCACCTTGGCCTCCACCAGCACCAAAGCCACCAATTCCACCTGTACCACCATTGCCGCCAGCACCACCGATAGCCCTTGAGTTGTTATGGGCGTCACCACCTTTTCCTCCTTCACCGCCTTGACCACCGCCAAGGAATGACAGGCCATTACCACCATTACCAGCATTGCCCCCTGCACCGCCATTACCAGCGGCGCCATCCTCGAGTACTTTAATCGTAATGGCGGTTACATAGGCTATATCTACTGCGGCCTTGGCTGAGTCAGCCGACAGTAGACCGATCATGAAGCCAGTTTTTGTTCCAAAGTAAGGTGCTAGGCTTGCAGTTAGTGGGTTGGCAGCCGCAGCAGCTGCACCCGCTCCTGTGTTGATTCCATCCGCAGCATTTTTGATGGCCATTGCAACATCATAGGCCGCGTCAGCAGCTGCTTTGATGGTGTCTGCGGTGACTGCTGAGCCATCAGCTCCTATGCCGCCTTTACCCCCTTTGCCCCCTTCGCTGCCGTCATCACCACCTAAGCCGTTAAGGCCATTCCCGCCATTAAAGTAGGCTGAGCCTGATTTGGCATCACTACCGTTGGTGCCGCTAGTGTTAGCTTGGTTTTTTATGATGCCATTTAAACTGCCCCCAACTGTTCCTTTCCCGCCATCTCCCCCAACCGCAGAGTTGCCAGAGAAATTCACATTTTCCAGCACTGCTTCAGCGCCGCTATTAATAAAAATAGCGCCACCTAAGCCCGCGCCGCCGCCGCTACCATCGCCGCCCTTGGTGGTGAAGTTTGTAACCGTGGTGTTGGAGATGTTGAGCTTGCCGGATTCAACAAAAAACCCGCCGCCTTCATTGCCATTGATTTCATTGTTGCTGTCTGCCGTGGCGGTGTGCTCGGCGGTGATGACCATTTTGGGCGCAGCGCCTGCGCTACCGTAAATCAGCATGCCGGTGACGGCACAAATGGCAACAGAGATAAATTTGCCTTGGGATTTAGTGAGGCGATGCGATAGTTCTATGCGTTTCATATGAGGTTTTAGGCTTTGTAGTCAAAAGTAATCAATCGGTCAGAGCATGTGGTCTGAATGCGTATAAATTTTTTTTGCCGAATTGTCTTAAAAATGAAATATTTGGCAGTATTTAAAGCAAGCGGATATCCAGCCTGTTAAGTGCCTGAGTTTGAATGAGTTTTACTGTGACCGCCTTTGCCAGAGCAGACAAAGGCTTTGCTAAAAGGGATAGGTTTTTCGATAAAAATAGGTAAGAGGGAGGGGGCTATAGGCTATCGTTAAAAAAATTGTTTATGTGTTTGTCGTATAGATGTTTATGATTGCGCCTTTGCCAATATTGCCATCTGTTTATGTCTTCTTTTCCTGATTATCAAGCGGCGTCAAGCACCAAATCGAATAAACCCCATATTCTGATTATTGATGATTCGGTGGATGAATTACGCTTGTTATTAGATATGCTCCGCAGCCAAAACTACCGTATCAGCGTGGCTTTTGATGGGCAACAGGGCTATCAGCGGGCAGAGGCAAATCCGCCAGATCTTATTCTTATGGATGTGCATATGCCACGGGTGGATGGCTATGCCACTTGCCGATTGCTAAAAGCGAATGGGCAGTTGATGCATATCCCAGTGTTGTTTTTATCTTCTGGTAATACGGTGAGTAATCGCTTGCAAGGCTTTGCGACGGGAGCCGTGGATTTTATTTGCAAACCCTTTGCCGCTGATGAGGTATTGGCACGGATAAAAGTACATTTAGAGTTATCTGGGTGTTTGTTTAGAAATGAGGCTCCGCAGTTGCAAACTGAGCCTTTGGATCAGGACGAAGTGCTGGTGGCCGCAGCGGTAAAAATGCTGAGCGAGCCGCTATATCCGCTCCCTTCTTTGGCAGAGATTGCCAGCCAGATTGGCACGCATGAAAAGAAATTAAGTAAATTATTTAAAGCGCGAACAGGCATGACGGTCTTTGCCTATATCCGTGAACAAAAGCTATTAAGTGCCAAGCAATTATTGGCGAAAACACAAATGACGGTGATTGATGTTGCAGAGCAATCGGGCTTTCAAAATGCATGTAATTTTACCACCGCATTTAAAGAGCGTTTTGCCACAACTCCTTCCGCATTTAGGCAGTCGCTGAAAACCATTGAGGCCGCTTAAGTGCGGTTTTTATTCTTGCTTTTTTTTTCGTCTTATCTTTACGCCAGCACAGTTTTATCATCAGGGCCGATTCCCTATCAGCTATTTGAGGATACGCAAGCATTATCGGCCGAGCAGCTAAGCAGCCGTACGCTTTCTGCCCCTTGGATGAGTGGCCACCGTAGCCTTGGTTATTCATCTTCGGCATTTTGGCTGCGGCTGGTATTAAGCAATCCGAGCGATCAGCCGCAAATGCGTTGGCTGGATTTGGGCGCTCCCCGTTTACAATCTGTCACGCTGTACTTAAGGCAAAATGGCCGTTGGCAAAGTGTGAGCCATGCGGGCCTAGATACGCCTTTGTCTTTACACCCCGTTAAAGCAAAACACGCTGTTTTTGCTCTGCAGCTGCCCGCTGGGGCCGCCGTGGACGTCATGATTAGGGTGAGTAGTAAGACATCGATGGCGCTGGCCCCTTCTTTATTTACGCCATTAGAATTTAGGGAAAATGAAACGGCCGATTCTTTATGGCTAGGGGTGCTATTAGGGGCTTTTGTTATTGTGGTGCTTTATTGCTTACTGCTATTTGTGTTTATGCGTGATATTTCATTTCTTTATCACGGTTTAGCGGTGGTTTTTTTTGCGCTCAATGAAGCCTGTATGCGTGGTTATGCCGCCTTATATTTATGGCCAGAAAGCACGATGTGGTCGGTTAATTCGCTTTCGTTTTTTGGTCAGATTTGTGCTGTATTTTTTTTGTTATTTGTTAGACATTTCCTCAATTTGGCCGTGCTTTTGCCTTGGGGAGATAAAGTGATTCGCTTGATGCTGGTATGGACACTTTGTGCGGTATTTGTTTCGCAATGTGTGGATTACCAGCGTGGCACGATAATGGGCGTATTGCTTGCTTTAGTGACCGTGCCGTTATTGCTGCTTATTTGCTTTCAGCTTATCAGTAAGGGGGCGCTTGCCATGCGCTATTTTGCTGGGGGGCTACTGATTGTGATGACGGGTAATGTGTTTAGGGCGCTCGATTTATTAGGTGTTTTATCCAGTAGCGAGTTATTGGGTGAGCATTTTATGTTGTTTGTGATTATGTTTTCTATGCTGTCTTTTTTTATGGCTATTTTAGATCGAATTGTCTTGGCCAAGCAAGAGAAAGAAAGTGCCCAAAAAACATTGATAGACACGCTTAATTCGCAGCAAAGCATGTTGGAGCAAGCGGTTGAAAATAGAACGGCTGCCTTAAAAATGGCAGCAGAAGACGCGCAGAGTGCCAATCAATTAAAAACTAAATTATTGGCCTATATTGGCCATGATTTGCGAGCGCCGCTTGCCACGATGATTGCATATGCAAAAAATAGACGTAAAGGCGATGGGAATGATCATTTCTCTGCCGTGATTGAGCGTAGCGCTGGGCAGCAGCTCGAGTTAATTGACGAGCTAATGCAATACGCCAAGGGCGAAATTGTTGATGCTAATGTGCAATTAAGCGTAGGGCATTTGGATGAGTTTATTGTGGATATTCGAGAGCAGGCTCAATTGCTGGCAAGACAGTATCAGAATCGGTTTATTTACTTGCAGCAAGGGCATCCCCCTATTTGGCTTTATGCTGATTGGAAGAGATTAAGGCAGGTTTTGCAAAACTTGCTGTCTAATTCGGCCAAATTCACACGTTATGGCGTGATTTCTTTGAGCTTAGAATGGCAGCCTACGTCTGCATACGCCTCTTCGCTGAAAGTGGCGGTGGAAGATACGGGCGTTGGGATGTGCCAGTCTGATCATGAGCGGGTATTTTTGCCGTTTGAGCGTGCAGAGCAAAGCGAATCTCAGGAGGGGCACGGTCTAGGGCTGGCCATTGCTTCACAAATGGTCAAAAGCATGGGGGGAGAGCTGCAAGTGGAGAGTGCTGTGCAGCTAGGTAGCCGCTTTTATTTCAGCCTCTGTTTGGCTCATGCAGAAGAAGTACCCGCGCCGCTTGCTTTTACAGCAGCGGGCCCCGAGCTGCCTGCTGAGCGTGTGCGGCAACTACATGCCCTGATTGCAGGTGGGCAGGTCACTGAGATTGAAGACTGGTCTGAAAGAATAGCGGGTTTGTCGCCAGCACATGCACGCTTTGCGCGGTTGCTTAATGAGGCAGTACATGAACTAGATTTTGCAGCATTACAGGCATTGGCCGCCAGCTTAGTGGCCGTGCTTGATGCCGATGGCTTAGCCGCTGCTGGCGCGAGCCGCCCCTGAACGAGCTATCTTTTTTGCCAGCAATGTGTGGTGGGCTTTGAATCTATGTGCGTGTAGGTCAAATCTTGGAAGCGAACTAAACTATGCAGGCGCTGCTTGCTGCACTCTGAGCAAATAGCGCCTTTAATAACGGGCTAATCTCTGTTTTGCTGAAGCCACGCTTGCACAGAAGCCCTTGCCCACTGGGTGTTGGCAAAGTTCTTTAGCTTTTCTGGTACTGGGTCGCCATTTTTGATTAGGCGCTGCAGCATGATGGCAAGATCGATATCCGCGATGCACCATTCGGTAAAGATTGAAGTCTGATTATCAGTAATCAGCAGGTCAGCGGCTTTGATCAGTTTGTCGGCCGCTGCTTGAGCGCTGGCAGAAAGGGGTTGATCGCTAGGCGCAAAGAACACCACGTTGGTGGAGCGCTCTTGGCGCAGCGCGAGCAAATCACTGCGCAGCCAAGCCTGAATCTGCCGTGCTTTGGCGCGCTCTTTTACGTCTTTTGGGTAGAGCGGGCTGTATTGCGGTGCGGGAAACCGCTCTTCTAGGTATTCCGTAATCGCAGATGATTCAGATAAAGAGAAATCACCATCCACTAGTGTAGGCACACGGCTAGTCAGGGATTGCTGGCTGTAGGTATTTTGCGGCTGATCGCCAGCGTCTAAATCCAGCGTTTTGATTTCAAAGGCTAGGTCTTTCTCCAGTAGTGCAACAAAGACCGACATGGCATAAGGGCTGGTAAAAAGAGAATCAGCATAAAGTACAAAGGGCGTTTGGCTCATCGTGACATCCTTGTTGGAGTGGTTGTGACTGAGGGGTTATTTACATCTTGCCATCATATACACATCAGAAAACTGGCCGTTTCTAAACGCGTAGTTCTTGCACAGGCCTTCTTTGATAAATCCATGCTTTTCATAAAGGGCGAGGGCTGCCAAATTATCGGTGTAGACCGATAATTCAATACGGCTGATCGCTTGGCATTGCTCGGCTAAATCAATTGCCGCTAGCAATAAAGCATTGCCCACGCCCTGCCTGTGGGCACTACTTTTTACCGCCATGCCGATGCCCGCCACGTGCTTGCGGCGTGGATTGGTTTCAAGGTGCAAGCCCAGTTGCCCAAGTACCTCATTGCCCTGTATAGCAACCAAACTATAAGCGTTACTGGTGGGGGTAAGCCTCGCTTCCCATTTTTCTAAAGATGGGAAAGGTGCTTGCAGTGTGGCGGAGTAATTACTTGGCTCTGCGTAAAGCTGGCAGATTTGTTCTATATCCTGTTTTTCACTATGTCTAATGCTGTACATGCGCTCACCCCGTTAGCTGTTTTTTGTAAGGTCAGTGTACCAATGTGAATGAATGCCGTCAGCATGAGTGGGTAAATAGTTAGAAGGTAAAGGCGAAAAAATCGGGCTAGTGTTTAAAGTTTCCTGATTATGTCTCTTGTCTGTGCAGATGGGTTTCTTGAGTGTTGGACTTGGTTTTTGAATGTGTAGGGCGGGTGAAGCCCGTGAGCCATGCTGAAGAAATACGCGGGTTTCACCCGCCCTACGATATTTATAATGAAATTGAGCAAGAGACATAATCAGGTGAAGTTTTTTACTTCTTGCTCGCTTTGCATTATCGGATCAGTGTTTATTGTTGGTAATAGTTCTCGTTTGAAGCGTGGTGTCTGGATGTCATACTAAAAATAGTAATTTGCAATTCTGCATTATGAATGCGGTTTCGCGGATGTTGCGTGGTGGTGATTGTTTTTAATAAAAAGGAGTTGGGTGTGTTTGCTTTGTTTGAAAGAAAATCTTATGGGGTTTTTGTGTTGGGTTTGTTTGCTTTAGGTCTAAGCCAATTAAGTTTTGCGGCTAAGGCGCTTGGCCCCTCTATCAGTCTCGCATTAAGTCAGCCAGCAAATGATGTGGCTGATGCGCAAACGGGTGATTCTCTTACGTCTTCTGTAGCTGATAAAGCTACCGCGCACTCAGAACTTGAGGTGCTTGTACCGCTGGGGTTTGGTCATAAAGGGGAGGATCGGCGGGGTGTAATTGTGATCGATCGCCGTATGTTTAAGCACCTGCGCACGGCAAAAAATGCTGATGTTTTGCCTAGCAAGGAAGCAAAGGCGCTGCAAGAGGTCAAGGAGGGGCGTTCGACGCTTGCAGAAAATACATTTGCAGAGGCTTTAGAAACGGCGAAGCAGGAAGAAGAGGCCCGCGCCGATCGGGCACTAAGAGAGCAAGCATACTTGCAGTGGCAGCAGAGGCAGCAATACGCGCCTCAAATAAGTGGCGTACCTTTACCTCAGCAAGGCCGCTTATTTCCTTGAGTTCCTCGGTTTATGGCTGTTGTTGTGGGGGGGCAAGTGCTTATTTAATCATGAGTAAAAAGTAAGCAAGGGGTGGAATAAGCAGCCCCATCCCCGACAGCAGCATTTTTCCGGGCCACGCAGCAATCTGCCAGCGGCGCAGGCAGAATACTGCCGCCAGTGGAAAGGCCAGTAGCATGCCCGCTGCCCAAAGCCAGTTTCTATTGCCGAGTGCCGTCATTAAAGACACCATTAGCCCAACAAAACACAGCGCCACGCCAATAGAAAACACAATCACAAGTAGGCCAATTAGCCAGGGTGAAGTAAGAAGAAGCACGGTTTTGTCCCTGAGTTATATGGTTATGCAGGCGAGCAGAGAAAACATACTCACCCTGCATTTCATTTTAGATGGCGTAGCTATCAGGGCGCGCGGGGGTGCCTGCGGACTGAGTCAGAATCTCATAACCCGTTTCGGTTACTAAAATGGTGTGCTCCCACTGCGCGGATAAGCTGCGATCTTTGGTGACGATGGTCCAACCATCGCTCATGCCTTTAATCTCGCGCTTGCCTGCATTGATCATTGGCTCAATGGTAAAAATCATGCCCACTTTGATTTCAGGGCCAGTGCCTGCTTTGCCGTAATGCAAAACTTGTGGGTCTTCATGGAATTTGGTGCCAATGCCGTGGCCACAGAATTCACGCACCACCGAATAGCCTGCGCCTTCGGCATATTTTTGGATGGCCGCGCCGATATCACCAAAACGAGCGCCCGGTTTGACTTGATCAATCCCAATCCACATCGCGTTGTATGTAACTTTAGCCAAGCGGCGAGCTTGGGGTGTGACATCGCCAACCAAGTACATGCGGCTGTTATCGCCGTGGTAGCCGTCTTTAATAACGGTGATATCCAGATTTACGCAGTCACCGTTTTTAAGTGGCTTGTCAGCAGGAATGCCGTGGCATACCACTTGATTGACCGAGGTACAAATGGCTTTCGGGTAAGGCGTGTAACCGGGTGGGCAGTAATTGAGCGGCGCAGGGATGGTGCCTTGCACGTCGCGCATATATTCGTGGCAAAGACGATCGATCTCAGCCGTGGTGACGCCAACGGCGACAAAAGGGGTGATGTAATCGAGCACTTCGCTGGCAAGTTTGCCTGCAACGCGCATTTTAGCGATATCGTCGGCGTTTTTAATAACTATAGACATGGGTGAACCTCAAAATAAGGAAGAGAGGGTGTGGCCTCTCTTCATTGGTGTTCTTTAGGACGCCTCGAAAACCCTAACGTCACGATCCGGTCTTACTTAGCAATTGCTCGTCGGATAGATCAATCACATAACTGGCGAACAATTTAATCGTGCTCTGTAGAAAAAGAGGTTTTCGAGGATTACATTACATTAGCGTAATTCTTGTACCTTAGCGTTTTTGCTTTCAGGTAGCACAATGTTCACTTCTAAAACTTCAAAATCATCTTTGCGATCCAGTTGAACAATGATGTCTTCTGGATTAATCGCTACATATTTAGAGATGACGGCAATCAGCTCTTTTTGCAATTGGGGCAGGTAATCAGGGGTATTTCTACCGTTTCTTTCGTGCGCCAAAATAATTTGCAAACGCTCTCTTGCAACCGACGCTGTTTTTTTCTTTTCACCGAAGAAATAGCTCAGAATAGACATATTTAACCCCCGAATAGCCGTTTCCAGAACGGTGCCTTGGGTGTTTCAATAAAACGTAATGGACGCTCTTCACCCAAGAAACGGGCGACCACATCTTTGTAAGCCTCAGAAACATCGCTGCCCGCTAAATGAATCGCAGGGCTGCCCGAGTTAGACGCTTGCAAGACACTTTCGGATTCTGGAATTACACCGATCAATTTAATACGCAATAAATGCTGCACATCATCCAGTGATAACATCTCGCCCGAATCAACCCGCTTAGGACTATAGCGGGTAATCAGCAGATGTGTTTTTACCGTGCCACCGTCTTCGGCGCGTTTAGATTTAGCATCTAAAATGCCGATGATTCGATCAGAATCTCTCACCGATGAGACTTCAGGGTTGGTCACAACAATCGCTTCTTCAGCAAAATACAAGGCCATAAACGCGCCGGTCTCAATGCCTGCAGGGCTATCGCAAATGATGTAATCAAAGTTGCTTTGTTCTAGCTCTTTTAGAACTTTTTCCACGCCTTCTTTAGATAGCTCGTCTTTGTCACGGGTTTGTGATGCAGGCAAGATATAAAGATTGTCGCAGTTCTTATCTTTAATGAGTGCTTGGTTTAGCGTTGCTTCGCCCTTGATTACATTGACGAAATCGTAAACAACACGGCGCTCGCAGCCCATGATCAAATCAAGGTTGCGTAGGCCCACATCAAAATCAATCACGGCCGTTTTGAAGCCGCGCAGAGCAAGGCCAGAGGCAAAGCTGGCGCTGGTGGTGGTTTTGCCAACGCCGCCCTTACCTGATGTGATAACAATGATTTTTGCCACTATAAATCCCCTGATTTCTTTATATTTAATTAGTTTCGTTTAAGGCTTCGATCACGATTTTTTCTTGATCTAAGTAGATTTGTGCTGGCTTGGTGCGAATCGAATCGGGTAGATCTTCTTGTAAAGAACGGTATATGCCTGCAATAGACACGAGTTCGGCCTCCATGCAGGTAGTGAAAATTCTGGCCTGATTATCACCCTTTGCACCCGCTAGCGCACGGCCACGCAGAGGTGCGTAGACGTGAATGTTGCCATCGGCAATCACTTCAGCCCCCGCAGACACCAGTGCCAGTACGATTAAATCGCCACCTTTTGCATAAACCTGCTGCCCAGTGCGCACAGGCCGAGTAATGATTAGTGCCGGTGGTGGCGGTGCGGATTTGTTGGCGCTAGGGATGGGGGTGGAGAGTGAATCGTCTTGCAAAACAACTAAGCCAGCAGACGCCGCAGCGAGTTTTTGATCGCTATTACCGCCATGTACGGCGATGGGCAAAAGGCTAAATTGTTGTAAAAGCCTGACTAAAGTACCTACTTCTAGTGCCGAAGGCAGCTCGGGTAAGCTGCTGAAATCAATAATAAGTTGCTCGCCGGCCAGAAAATGCTCGCGCCCACCTAGCTTTTCAAATAGTGCGGCTTCTAATCGGCTGGGGTCTAGTGTGGCGGGAACAAAAGACAGGAGTTTGATGCTGCTGCTTTTAAACTCAAAAATACTGTCTAAATCAGAGGCCGAATGTGTCATGCGAGTAAGCCGAGTAAGTGCGTTGATCGTTGAGGGCTTGAGTTTACCGTGTAGTGCAACGGCAAGGAAGCTGTGTTATGGCGTAAGCACAAATGAATGCCTGTCTGTGGGGATGTTGCAAGCTAATTTACAAACCTCCCTTGATTACTTTACGTGGCGAAATCAAACAATGTGCTATCCACGGAAAACACGGAATACACAAACAGAAACTGCAGCATATCAATCGTCGTTTTGCTGCCCATTGGTTTTATTTCGTGTTTTTAGGGGCTTAAAAATCACTATTTAATAGGTGCGGCGTACCAAGCCTGTGCGGTGCATGATGGTGGTGGCGAGTTCCTCAATCGACATACGGGTGGTGTTGAGATAGGGCACGCCCACATGACGCATGAGCGCTTCGGCCTCGGCGATTTCAAAACGGCAGTTTTCGATAGATGAATACTTGCTGGCGGGTTTTCTTTCTTCGCGGATTTCTGTTAATCGCTCTGATTCAATGGTTAAACCAAACAATTTATTACGGTAGGGAAGCAGTAATTTGGGCATGGTGTGGTTGCCAAAATCTTCGGGTGTCAGTGGATAATTGGCAGCTTTTATCCCAAATTGCAGGGCTAAATAGAGACACGTCGGTGTTTTTCCTGATCTTGAGACGCCCACTAAGATTAAATCTGCCTCAGAAAGATCGCGTGGCATCACGCCATCGTCGTGGTTAAGTGTGAAATTAACCGCGTCAATTCGATTTTTATATTCTTCAAAATTAACAATTGCATGCGATTTACCCACCGTATGCGATGAGTCTTGACCTAGCTCGGCTTCAAGTGGGCCGATAAACATTTCAAAGAAATCGATGACTAAAGCTTCAGGTACATGGGTTAGCTTACGTATAACCGGGTCAACCACCGTACTAAAAACTAATGGCCTGCAGCCATCAATGACGGAATGCTTACGAATCTCCAAAGCCACTTCTATCGCCTTCTCAGGGGTATCGACATAAGGCAGGGTGACTCGGTGAAAGGTCACGTCTTCAAACTGTGTAAGCAGAGAGTGGCCGAGCATTTCGGCAGTAATACCAGTTCTGTCGGAGACAAAGAAAGCCGTGCGACGCATCGTAAATCTCCAAATATTATGTGTGTAGGCCTGCCGTTTGTTTTGGCTTGCCATCTATTGAAAGAGGTTTCTAGCTGCAAAAAAAGCGGGTTTACGCTCTGTTTTGCACGTTTTTTTCCGTTAATAGTAAGCTTTTTGCTCAAAAACACCAAAAATCTGTCTCTATCTTATTAGGCTCTGCCTTGCTAGCAGCCCATTTAGTAAGGGCTTCACTGCAAGTAATGGATTTTCCTGTAATGGATTATCCTGAGTTGTCTCTTAGCGCTCTCAGCCTAAAATGCACTCAGTTTATCGCAACGCAACATTTAAGAGGCCCGCACCATGTCCGAACGCTATGTGATCGATTTCGCCCATCTGCGTATGCACGATGTAGAACAGGTAGGCGGTAAAAACGCCTCGCTCGGTGAGATGATCTCTCAGCTTACAGAAAAAGGTGTGTCTGTTCCCGGTGGTTTTGCTACTACCGCAGCGGCATATCGACAATTTCTAGCCCATCAAGGCTTGGCCGATCGTATCGATGCAGCCATGAGTAGCTTAGATGTGGATGATGTACGCCAGCTTGCCATCGTGGGTAAGCAAATTCGCACTTGGATTTTAGAAACACCGTTTCCTGCGCAGCTGGAAAGCGAAATTAACGATCATTATAAACTGCTTGGCGATGATGTAACCGTTGCTGTGCGCTCTTCTGCTACGGCCGAAGATTTGCCCGACGCGTCTTTTGCTGGTCAGCAAGAAACATATTTAAATATTCGTGGCTTTGAAAACGTCTTAGTCGCGATGAAAGAAGTGTTTGCATCACTTTATAATGACCGCGCTATTTCTTACCGTGTGCATAAAGGCTTTGATCATAAGCTGGTGGCGCTATCAGCGGGTATTCAGCGCATGGTGCGCTCGGACTTGGGCGCGGCGGGTGTGTTGTTTACTATCGATACCGAAACCGGTTTCGATCAAGTGGTGTTTGTAACGGCGTCTTATGGCCTAGGCGAAACGGTGGTGCAGGGGGCTGTGAATCCTGATGAGTTTTATGTGCATAAGCCGACACTGCGTGCAGGCCGCCCAGCCATTGTGCGTCGCCATTTAGGTGGCAAAGCCATCAAGATGGAATTCGATCTAGAAGCCGTGGCGGGTAAATCCGTTAAAACGGTTGATGTGGCCCCAAGCGAGCGGAGCAAGTTTTCGATTAGCGATGCCGAAGTAGAAGAACTAGCAGGCTACGCTTTAATTATTGAAGAGCATTATGGCCGCGCCATGGATGTGGAGTGGGGCCGTGATGGGATTGATGGCAAGCTGTATATCTTGCAAGCGCGTCCAGAAACGGTGAAATCGCAAGAAAGTAATGCTGAGAAGCTCACCAAGTTCCGCATGCTTGAAACGGGCAAGGTACTGGCTGAAGGCCGCTCTGTTGGGCAAAAAATTGGCCAGGGCCGCGTGCGTGTGATTCGTGATGTTTCTGAAATGGATAAAGTTGAAGCCGGCGATGTGCTGGTGTCTGATATGACTGATCCAGATTGGGAACCGGTCATGAAGCGCGCCTCTGCCATCGTAACCAACCGTGGCGGACGTACTTGCCACGCGGCGATTATCGCACGTGAGTTGGGCATCCCTGCCGTGGTTGGTTGCGGCGATGCAACACGTGTCTTAAAAGATGGTGACTTGGTCACTGTATCTTGCGCCGAAGGTGACACGGGCAATGTGTATGAAGGGATCTTGAAGTTTGAGCGCATGGATACCTCGCTCGGCCAAATGCCTGAATCGCCCGTTAAAATCATGATGAATGTGGGTAATCCTGAGCTGGCATTTGAATTCTGCCAATTGCCCAATGAAGGCGTAGGCTTGGCGCGTTTAGAATTCATTATTAACCGCATGATTGGTGTGCATCCGAAAGCCCTTCTGGCATACCCACATTTGCAGCCTGAACTAAAAGCACAGGTTGAAGAGCGTATTGCGGGTTATCGCAGTGCGGTTGATTTTTATGTGGATAAAATCGCTGAAGGGATTTCAACGCTGGCCGCTGCTTACTGGCCCAAAAAAGTGATTGTGCGTTTGTCTGACTTTAAGTCAAATGAGTACGCAAACTTGATCGGCGGTGCGGAATACGAGCCGCACGAAGAAAACCCAATGATCGGTTTCCGTGGTGCAGCGCGTTATGTGGATAAGAGCTTCCGTGATTGCTTTGAGCTGGAATGCCGCGCGGTTAAGAAAGTACGCGATGTAATGGGCCTGACCAATGTGGAAGTCATGATCCCTTTTGTGCGCACCCTCAAAGAAGCCGAATGCGTGATCGATTTGCTTGAGCGCAACGGCCTGAAACGCGGCGACAATGGTTTACGCGTGATTATGATGTGCGAAATTCCTGCTAATGCCGTGCTGGCGGATCGATTCCTGCAATTCTTCGACGGTTTCTCGATTGGCTCGAACGATATGACGCAGCTGACTTTAGGGATTGATCGCGATTCTGGCGGCCCTGTTTCGCTGTCCTTTGATGAGCGCGATGATGCCGTGAAAGCGATGTTGTCGATGGCGATTAAAGCCTGCCGCAAAGCCAATAAATACGTGGGTATTTGTGGCCAAGGCCCATCAGATCATCCAGATTTTGCACAGTGGTTGGTGGAAGAAGGCATTGAAACCATCTCGCTGAATCCTGATACCGTGGTTGAAACTTGGTTGTATCTAGCAGGTAAAGCAGCTTAAAGTTTGATTTGTCCACAAAAAGTATAAAAGCTACGAATAAACCGCCATGATATGGCGTGTATTGCTCGATTTTCTGTGTTTTTTTGTGGCTTTGCTGGTTTTCGTGGAAGAAAACAGCTTTCATCTTGAACAAAATAGAAGCGGCGGGTTACGATTGTAGCTCGCCGCTTTTTATTTAAGAAAAAGGAATACTCGTATGTCCCATACCCGCGCCGATTTTGACCAATATATGGTCCCTAATTATGCCCCTGCCGCCTTTGTACCTGTGCGCGGAGCAGGGAGCCGAGTTTGGGATCAAGATGGCCGAGAGTATGTGGATTTAACCGGCGGCATTGCCGTTAATGCACTGGGCCATTGCCATCCCGCACTGGTATTCGCCTTAAATGAGCAGGGTAGCAAACTGTGGCACTTATCCAATGCGTTTACCAATGAGCCCGCACTGGATTTAGCGCAAAAATTGGTGGACGCTACTTTTGCAGAGCGGGTGTTCTTTTGTAACTCGGGAGCAGAAGCGAATGAAGCCGCGCTAAAACTGGCTCGCCGCGCGGCTATTGAGCGCTTTGGTGACAAAAAACATAAAGTGCTCTCCGCGCTCAATTCATTTCATGGCCGTACCTTTTTTACCGTATGCGTGGGTGGCCAACCTAAGTATTCGGATGGTTTTGGCCCAAAACCAGCGGGTATTGAATACTTTGAATACAATAATCTAGCCGCACTTGAAGCCCTGATCGATGATGACACCGCTTGTGTGATTATCGAGCCCATCCAAGGTGAAGGCGGTGTTGTGCCCGCTACCGCGGAATTTATCGCTGGCGTACGGGCATTGTGCGATAAACACCATGCCTTCCTGATCTTTGATGAAGTGCAAAGCGGCGCAGGCCGCACCGGTAGCCTGTATGCGTACCAAGAATATGGCGTAACGCCAGACATCCTAACCAGTGCCAAAGGTATTGGTGGCGGCTTTCCACTAGGCTGCATGCTCACTACTCACGATATTGCCAAGCATTTCGCCGTAGGTACGCATGGCACCACTTACGGAGGCAATCCTTTGGCATGTGCCGTGGGTAATGCCTTGCTAGATGTGGTGAACACTCCTGCCGTATTGGCTGGGGTAAAAACTAAGCGTACCTTGTTTGTGGCTGCCCTCAATCAAATCAATGAAAAATATGCGGTGTTTGCGGATGTTCGCGGCATGGGCTTATTGATTGGTGCGGAGCTTAGCCCCGCATTTGCTGGCCGAGCGAAAGATCTGCTTAATTTAGCGGTAAAAGAAAACCTGATGATTTTAATGGCAGGCCCAAATGTGATTCGCTTTGCGCCCTCATTGGTGATTACTGATGAAGATATTCAAGAAGCCATGCAAAGGTTCGAGCGTGCGGTAGCTGCGTTTATTGCATAAGCCTTTCTATTGTTAGATCATTCGCTTTGAATTAAAAAAAACGACTCTTTGAGTCGTTTTTTTTGTGCATGAATTGGCTCAATAAGGCTTGCTGCGATGTAAGTTTGCCTCGGCCTATGAAAGGCAGACGCACTATTCATGCTTCATTTCTCAGGAAAACCTTGATGTTCCTAGCTTCTTAGCTATCTTCAAGTAGGTGTCAGCCTGAAGTGAGGAGCTTGGGAGGGGCGCTGCAAGCAAGGTGGGTGTTTGCGGACGGTTTTTTGAAAGCTAGGGCGGTAAGTTCAACAGGCTACAAGTAGATGAGTAAAAAAATCACTTCACTATTGATGATGTACGGCTGCCTGCAGCTCGCTACGGTGCTGCCTGCGTTTGCAGAAGAATCCGTACTATCATGGAGTGGTTTTGCAACGTTGGGAGGCGTGTATAACAGCACCGATCAAGGTGACTTTTTACGTGATTTGTCCCAACGCAAAGGGGTAGGCTATACCCAGCGCTTTGATCTTGGGGTGGACTCTAGGCTTGGCCTTCAGTTTGACCTGCGTGTTAATGAGTCGCTTTCTGCCACTGCGCAAGTCACCAATTTACGTCGCTATGACAATACATTTACTCCTGATTTCAGTTGGGCTTTTGTTAAATATGCGCCAAATGAAACGGTGCAAGCTCGCGTTGGGCGGCTCGGTTTTGATGTGTATATGCAGGCCGATTCACAGCATGTGGGCTATTCCTATTTACCCGTTCGCCCGCCCGTTGATTATTACGGCGGATTGCCTATTAGTTTTATAGATGGTGCTGATTTAGTGTTTCGGCAGCCATTAGGGGACGGGATTGTCACTGCAAAAGTATTTATTGGAGAAGCAAAAGAAAAGCTGCCCTTAAATGGTGTTGAGGGCAACATTAATTTGGCAGGCTCCTTGGTATGGGGCGGCTATTTAGATTACCAATGGCAAAATTGGCAATTTAGGGGCGGTTACGCTCAACTCACTTTAGAAAATGAAGTGCCAGGCTTTGATGTGCCATTAGCTATTTTACGCTCACCCCAAATTAATGCCATTAACCCTAGCTTGGCGGGCTTTGCTGATGCGGCTATGATTAAAGGAAAACAGATTGATTTTTTATCGGCGGGTGCGATTTACGACAATGGGCCATTACAAATTCAACTGATGTTTCGCCGCTTATTCGCTAGTACGATTGCTTATCCTGATAATGATGCGGGTTATATTATTCTTGGTTATCGAATAGGCAAATTCACTCCTTTTGCGGCATATTCTGAAATTTTCACTTTGGGAGTCAACAAAAATCCTGGCTTACCTGATGTGCCGATGTTTTCAGAATTGAATACATTCATTAAAAATGTGCAAGGTGTTTATATTGATGATCAGCACACTTATTCTATGGGTGTTCGCTATGATGTTATGCGTAATTTGGATTTAAAATTTCAAATAGATAAAGTGCAAAGTAGAGATTCATTTCAGTGGGCAAATAAACAGCCTGGCTGGGATGGGAGTGCCACAATTTATAGCTTAACGTTAGATTGTATTTTTTAAGGCAATGTAATGCGAATCTATGCCTTTTTCTTTTCTTTGTTATTAAGTCATGCTGCTTTTTCGGCAGACTGGGTGGTGATTGTCCATCCCAATAGCGGCGTAGAAAAGCTGAGCAAAAACGAAGTGGTTAATATTTTTATGGGGCGCTATCGTAAGTTTCCTTCTGGGCAAAATGCGGTGCCACTTGATGTTATTTCTCCTCCAACTGATCGTGAACAATTTTATAAGTTTTTGTTAAATAAAGAATTAGCCGATGTGGATGCTTACTGGGCAAGGTTGAAATTTTCAGGGCAGATTGCACCACCCACCCCTGTTGATGATACGGATGCCATTTTAGATATGGTGGCTAATCATGTTGGCTTTATTGCCTATTGTGATAAAAAGAAAGTAAGCGCTAAAGTTAAAGTGGTTTTGGATTTAAGTCGTTAATTTAAGGAGATTACTCTTCCTGATTATAGCGCTTGCTCAAACAAAGCCATGTATCTCATGTAGGCCAATATACTGTAGAGGCGCTTGTGTGCTATTGATTTTGCAAAGCGATAGTTATGTTTAAACTTTTAAATACTAGCTTGGTTTTTCGTAGTGCCATATTGGTGCTTTGTATCGCTTTACTCACAGGAGCACTTTTTTCTGGCATAACCTATTTTGTTTTGGCAGAAAAAGAGCGTGCGGAACATCGTATCCGAACCAATGAATTACTGAGCACGGTAGAAGATACCGTTAAAATTGCTTGTTTTTTAAATGATAAAAATTTGGCCGCTGAAGTTGCGCGTGGCCTACTTAAAAATCATTTTATAAACCGCGTTCTTATTAAAAATGAGCACGCTATTCTCGCTCAAACTGGAGGGGAAAAAATTGAAGACGATGAGCAGGTGCAAGGCAGTATTGTCCGTCAGATTAGTTCTCCATTTAATTCCCAAGAAATTGTCTGCCAGATTGCATTAGATTTAGACCCAGAAGTGATTCAGCGTAATGCTGCTGAGCGCTCTCAATTTATTGTTTATCTATTGCTGATGCAAGCCATGTTAGTGGCTTTTGCTGTGGTATTGATTGTGCTACGGCTGATTACTCGGCCGATTAAAGATATTTCTGATCATTTACATCATCTTTCTGCGGAGCTAGGCGCCAAGCTGCAATTGCCGAGTGGGCATGGACGGGATGAAATTGGCCGCTTGGTTGATGATGTAAATGCGTTATTAAATCGTTTGGTATTGATTTTAGATAATGAGCGAAATTTACGTATTCAACGTGAAATTGATGAAAAAAAATATCGGACCATTTTTGAAAATGCCGAAACGGGCATTTTTGTAGTAGATAAATTTGGGCGCTTACATTCGTATAATTTATCCTTTATGCGTTTGTTGGGAGTAGAGCCTTTAACTGCATATCGTGTAGAAATGCTGCAATATTATTTAGGGGAAGCTGCGCCACGCTGCTGTGAGCTTATTGAATTATCCCTAAGAGAAAATAGAGGGGTGAATGAGGATCTGTTTGTTTCATTCTTGGATGAAAAAGATAGTAAATGGTTAAGCTTGGTTTTAAACCCAATTGAAGAAGAAATGTTGCAGGGCTTACTAGATGATATCTCTGATCGTAAAAAAGGGGAGGAGTCGGCTAAAAAGATAGCCTTAACATTACAAAATGCCAAAATGGCTGCCGATCGTGCCAATCAAACAAAAAGTGATTTTTTGGCCAATATGAGCCATGAAATTAGAACCCCTTTGAATGCTATTTTAGGGTTTTCTGCTTTGCTACGAGATACGGCGCTTGATGTTCAACAAAAAGAATTTGTGGCTGCCATTAATACGGGTGGTGATGCCTTATTATCGCAGATTAATGATTTACTTGATTTTTCTAAAATTGAGGCTGGTAAATTAGAGCTTGAATTGCTTGATTTTGATTTACGCAGAATAATTGAAGAATCTTTAGATCTAGTCATGAGCAAGGCGGTAGAAAAGAGCCTTGAAATTGTTTTGTTGATTGATCCTGATGTGCCATGGCGCATTAATGGAGATTCTAGCCGCTTAAGACAAATTTTATTAAATTTGCTTAATAACGCGATTAAATTTAGCAGCAAAGGCCCTATTTTAATTAGGGTAGGCACGGTGCTAATTAGTAGTAATCAGTATCGCTTGCATATTGATGTGGTGGACAGAGGGATTGGGATTGCGCCAGAGGTAAAAGCTCAGTTGTTTCAGCCTTTTGCTCAGGCTGATGCATCTACAACCCGTCGCTTTGGGGGGACGGGTTTAGGTTTGTCGATTTGCCGGCGTTTGGCTGAGGCGATGGGGGGGCAAATCGATGTAAATAGTAAGGAGGGTGAGGGCTCTACTTTTTGGTTTGAAATTATCTTAAGTAAAGCGAGCCAAGCAGGCATACCGTTCGTGCTGCCAGCCTATTTAACCGGGCAGTATGTCTTGGTGATTGCCGAGTTGCCAGCAAATTGCGAGCTATTGTCGGTGCAATTGCAAGCCTTGGGGTTTGTCGTTAAGGCATTCACCAATAGTGATGCTTTTTTGCAAGAGCTGCTGCAGCGGCAAGGTATTTGTTTAGCCTTTGTGGATGCGCAATTAGCTGAACTTGATGATTTGCTGACGGCTCTGCGGGCAATCCCTGAATATGCTGAGCTGCCCTTGGTGTTGCTCAGTGGGGGCATGGGGCTGCTTGGGCGGGCAGAGCGGGCGCGGGGTATGGGGTTTAAAGCGCTACTGAATAAGCCCATCCGTACATCTCAATTATTTGAGTGTTTACAAGTGGCTTTTTCTTTGAAGGTATTAAAAGAGGAAAGACCATTATTGCCGAGTATTGGGGTTCAGTATTTTGTTGAAAAGCCCTATGTTTTATTGGCGGAAGATAATTTATTAAATCAGAAAATTGCCTTGCTAATGTTGGAGAGAATCGGCTGCCGAGTTGATGTGGTGGATGATGGTAAAGCGGCGGTGCATGCGATTGAGCAATATACTTATGATTTAGTATTGATGGATTGCCAAATGCCGAATATGGATGGCTTTGATGCCACCCGTACAATTAGGGCCTTAAATAGTGATAAATGTAACGTGATTATTTTAGCGCTTACTGCAAATGCATTTAAAGAAGATGTTCAGCGTTGCCTTGATTCTGGCATGAATGGTTTTTTGTCTAAACCAATTAGTATTGAAGTCTTGCAGGCAGAGCTATTGAAGTGGATTTCCACTAAGGGTTAAATTATTAAGATTTACCTGATTATGCCTCTTGCTTATTTTTTATCGTTTATCTAAGAATATCAAAGTTAATAGAGTTACCTTGTAGGGGCGCTGCTTGCTGCGCCCTCGCTGAACAGGGCGCAGCAAGCAGCGCCCCTACAGTCTATTGGTCTACATGCAATACATGGCTTTGTTTGAGTAAGATGCATAGTCAGGAAGATTTATATTTTTGGGGCGCTGCTGTGCCTTTTCTGGACAAAGCGCAGCAAGCAGCGCCTCTACGATATATGAGTAAGAGGCATAAGTAGTATTCCACCTTTTTGCTATCTTTATCTCTTTATCTCTTTATCCGCTTTTAGCCACTGGCTTCAATTTAACGTGGCTCCTCCTCCTAATGCTTTAAATAAACTGACCTGTGCCAATAATTGATCGCGGGTTGCGCTAATCAGCTCTAACCTGCCATTAAATAAATTACGTTCACTATCTAATACGGTTAGGTAATCGCTATAGCCATTGTCGTAACGCAGGATGGCTAATTTGAGCTGATGCTCAAGGGCTGAGTTCTGGCTGGTTTGGGCTGTGGTTTTTTCTAGGCTGAATTGATTAATTTTTAGCGCGGCATAGGCATCTGCAAAGGCGTTTTGTACCGCTTGGCGATAGCCTGCCGCCGCGGCTTGATCTTGGGCTCGGGCCTGGTCGATTTGGGCTGCGTTTAGCCCGCCGTCAAAGAGTGGCATGCCAAGGTTGCCTGCAAATTGCCAAGTTTTGCTGCCAGCAGCAAATAGATTGGCCAGCGGATTACTGGCTGTACCCAGTACCCCCGCTAAAGAGATACGTGGAAACCATGCTGCGCGGGCGGCGGCTACATCGGCATGGCTGGCACGTAGCTTGGCCTCTGCCTCGGCAATGTCGGGGCGGCGCAATAAGAGATCAGAGGGAATCTGGGAGGGTAGCTGATTGGCAATATGAATATCACTGATTTGCTTGCCGCGCTGTAGCCCTTCTTCGATAAGCGCTCTTGGGGATTGCCCGCTAAGCACAGAAAGGATGCTTTCTGCTTGGGCAATTTTTGCTTGGTACTGGGGAACAATCGTTCGTGCCGTGGCAAAATCGCTCTCTGCTTGTCGTGCTTCTAGCTCGCTAATCAGCCCGCCTTGAAAACGTTTTGTTTGTAAGGAAAAAGCTGCTTTGCGCGATGCAACGGTTTGCTTGGCCAGCAGGAGCTGGGCGTCCAGAGCGCGCAGATTGAAATAAGCTTGGGCCGTCTCTGCGCTGAGTGCCAGTTCTAAGCCCGTGTGCGCCGCTTGAGTGGATAAGAGCTGTTGTTTAGAAGCTTCTGTTTGATTGGCAAGACGGCCCCATAAATCCAGCTCCCAGCTTGCCGCACCTGCAACTTGGATGGTTGAGGTATCCCTGCTGTTTTGCTGCATGCTTTGCAATTCTAAACGAGGCCATTGGGCTGAGCTGCTGATGCCCAGTTTGGCGCGGGCTTCTTCTATTCTGGCAATGGCGATGCTTAGATTATGATTGTGCTGCAGTGTTTGCGCGATCAGCGTATTGAGTAGTGGATCATCAAATGTTTTCCACCAGTCCTTAGCTATAGGGGCGTTATATGCGGATTGCGGTAAATCAAGGCTAGGTAGACTTTGCTCGGGAGTCATGGCGCAAGCCGTGCAGAGTAGCGCCAGCAGGCTGGCAATCAGGGATGGTTTCATCGCGAAGATCTCAAGGTGTGCGCCTGCTGTTAGCAGCAGGCGCGGGTGTTTGTTTTTTTTGGGAGGGGCTACTTTTTCTTTATGCTCATAATCAGGCGGAAAAACAGCGGAATAAAGAAGATGGCAATAAAGGTGGCTGCCAGCATGCCGCCAATCACGGGCGTGCCTAGGGAATGTCGGCTGTTCGCCCCCGCGCCACTGGAGGTAATCAGCGGTACGCAGCCTAAAATAAAGGCGAGGGATGTCATCACAATGGGCCTGAAGCGCAACCTTGCTGCCTCGATGGCGGCGTCAGATAAGCTCATGCCTTCTTCAAATTTCATCACCGCAAATTCAACGATCAGAATGGCATTTTTAGCGGCCAAACCAATCAGCGTCACCATGCCAATTTGAAAATACACATCGTTATTCATATCCCGCATATACGCCGCCAGCAGCGCGCCAAATAGGGCAAAGGGCACTGAGGTAATGACGGCAAACGGTAAACTCCACCTTTCGTATTGCGCTGCCAAAATTAAAAACACCATCACAATGCCTAGTAAAAAGGCAATACCGGCGGTGCCGCTGGCTTCTTTTTCCTGATAAGCACTGCCAGTCCAGGCAAGGGTGTAATCGCTGCTTAGCGCGGCGGCTGTAACGCTTTCCATGGCCTTGATGGCCTCTCCAGAGCTAACACCTGCCGCAGGTTGGATCATGATTTTGGCCGCAGCAAAAATATTAAAGCGCTCCACTAGCTCCGGCCCACTGGTGTCTTTAATGGTGACAAGGCTGGTGAGCGGAATCATCTCGCCTTTGGCTGATCGCACAAAAATATTGGCCAAATCTTTGGGACGTTTACGATACTGGGCTTCAGATTGCAGCTGCACTTTGTAAGTGCGGCCAAAGCGATTGAAGTCATTGATATACAGTTGGCCCAAGGTGGCTTGCATGCTGCTGAATACATCATTGATATTAACGCCCAGCGCTTTGGCTTTTTCGCGGTCCAGATCAACAAAATATTGCGGCACATCGGCGCGGAAGGTGGTGCTGACCTTGGCAAATTCGGGGCGTTTTTTTGCCGCCTCGATAAGCTTTTGTGTAACCGAGCTAAGTGCTTGTGAACCTGCGCCATTACGATCTTGTAAATAGCCCTCTAGGCCACCGGTGGTTGACATCCCCATAATGGGCGGCGGAGTAAAGGCTGCAACCAGCCCGTTTTGGATAAAACTGGCGTTTTGCATGACTTTTTCTGCCAGCGAAAACGCATCCTGCCCTTGGCCCTTACGCTCATCCCAAGGGGTGAGCGTCACAAAGCTGGTGGCGTGATTGGTGAGCTTAGAGCCGGATAAAATATCAAAACCGGTAAAGGTAGTGACATTGTTGATTTCGGCCAGCTTGCTGAGCGCGGTATCTGATTCGGCGCTCACCTGACGGGTGCGGGCCAGCGAGGCTGCATCGGGCAGGGCAACGCTGACAAACATCGTGCCTTGATCTTCTCCCGGGACTAAGGAGCCCGGCACTAAGACATACAGCGCCGCCGTGCTGGCCAAAATCCCTGCAAACAGCACAAACGCAACGCCAACGCGGCGATTCAGGTATTTAACTCCTGCAATATAGCCCCCCGTGATTCGTTCAAAGAAGCGATTAAACCATGCAAAAAACGCGCGGGTTCGTGGTGGCCGGGTTTGAGCAAAAGCGCGCAGAGGGCAGGGGTTAGGGTCAGCGCGTTCGCAGTAACAGTAATTTAGCTAGCGGGTTAAAGTCCCGTCCGAGGAATTGTCCATGCGCCTCGGTAGTACGAAAGAGCGGCGTTTGAGTAATCAAGGGTCGTGAGTTCTTTACGACAAAGA